>CAYVSK010000017.1:36804-37372 GCA_964453635.1 uncultured Weeksellaceae bacterium
TGCAGATCCAGGGGTAGGTCTTGTCGTCCTTGAGCTGGACGTTATACCTGGGCTGATACTTTTTGATCAGGCTGTTTTCCAGGAGCAGGGCCTCCAGGTCCGATGAGACCACCATGTAATCGATCTTCTCGGCCTTTTTGAGGAGGAGGGCCACCTTGCCCGATGCCTTGTCCTTGGTAAAATACGAGGTGACCCGCTTTTTCAGGTCCTTGGCCTTGCCGACGTACAAGGCCTTCCCCTCGCTGCCAAAGAACTGATAGACCCCGGGTTGGTGGGGGAGGAAACGGATCTGTTCTCGGAGTTCGGTCCTTTTGGGTTGATCCCTCATTCCTGTGCAAAGGTAGTTTTCATCCATGGATACTTGATATGAAGGAATTTTGAAGAATAACAAGTTGCTTGGTGAAGAGGCCCGGGAAACAAATGCCATTCATGATCAACCCCATCCTTTAAACGATCCGTCGATCAAGAAATCGGATCGAGCGAATTCTTTGGGGTCTTTGATGAGGATCGAATGATCTTTATCTAAAAAGAGCGATTTCTATGCAACTATTTAACATGCTACACGTCT
>CAYVSK010000018.1:0-20332 GCA_964453635.1 uncultured Weeksellaceae bacterium
CAGACCACCAAGACAGCGGATGGCCTTAGTGTAGGCACTTACAACGTCGTGGTAACAGACGCAAAGGGTTGTTCCGATACCGCGACAGTGACGATCGAAGGCCCCAATGACTCCCTCCAGGTCCAGATCGACTCCAAGACCGACGTAAGCTGCAACGGGGGATCGGACGGTAGTGCGACCGCCTCTGCGAGTGGCGGTGCCACCCCTTATTCCTACCAATGGGATGACCCCCAACAGCAAACGGGCCAGACAGCGGACAATCTATCGGCCGGCACCTATACGGTCGTGGTAACGGATTCGGCCGGTTGCCAGGATTCGGCCTCCGTGACCATCGAAGAACCCGCAGGGATGGACCTTAATTTCACCAAGACGGATGCGACTTGCGGGGATAGCAACGGCACGGCCACGGTCAATGTGAGCGGCGGGAGCTCTCCTTACGATTATCAATGGGACGACCCGAACCAACAAACTACTCAGACCGCTGACAGCCTGCCTGCCGGTATTTATACCGTGGTGGTGACCGATGCGGAGGGGTGCAAGGATAGCGGCTCCGTGAAGATCAACGACGTCGGCGGCCCGAACGTCACCATCACCGATAGTAACATGGTAAGCTGCCATGGGGATTCGAATGGAACGGCCACTGCCAATGCTTCCGGCGGAACAGCACCGTATGATTTCCAGTGGGATGATCCAAATCAACAAACCACCCCGACAGCCGATAGCCTCCCGGCCGGTACGTGGACGGTCACCGTGACGGATGACAACGGTTGCCAGGGCGTTGAGGACGTGATCATCACGGAACCGGATTCCCTTGTGGCTTCCATCGCCTCCAAAAAGGATGTTTCCTGTAATGGGGACGAAGATGGTGAGGCCACAGCAGGCGTTTCAGGTGGGACCTCTCCCTACGACTATCAATGGGACGACCCCGATAATCAGACCACCAAGACCGCGGATTCACTTGCTCCCGGAAGCTATACCGTTGTAGTGACCGACGACAACGGTTGCCAGGACTCGGCTACGGTGACCATCGATGAACCTGCCGATCTTACCGTTGGAATCTCCTCCAAAGAGAACGTGAGCTGCAACGGCGGAAGCGATGGCTCGGCAACGGCTGACCCCAGCGGTGGCACGACCCCCTACGATTATCAGTGGGACGATCCCGCTAACCAGACTACCAAAACCGCGGATGGCCTTAGTGCCGGAACTTACAAAGTTGTGGTAACGGATAACAGTGGCTGTCAGGATTCAGCTAACGTAACCATTAAAGAACCCGATGAATTGAACGTGGCCATCTCTTCCAAAGAGGATGTAAGCTGCAATGGGGAAAGTGATGGATCCGCGACAGCGGACCCCAGTGGCGGCACAACGCCTTATGACTATCAATGGGACGACCCCAACAACCAAAGCACAAAAACCGCCGATGGCCTCAGTGCAGGAACCTACACGGTCGTCGTAACGGACGATAACGGTTGTCAGGATTCCGCTTCGGTAACGATCGATGAACCCGATGAATTGACTGTCAGCACCTCCTCTACCGAGACCAGTTGCAACGGTAGCTGTGATGGGTCTGCAACGGCCCAACCTTCCGGCGGGACTTCGCCTTATTCTTATCAATGGGACGATCCGGACGAGCAGACCAGCAAAACGGCCGACAGCCTATGTGCAGGCACTTACCAAGTGACCGTCACGGATGACCAAGGTTGTTCAGTGACCAAGAGCGTGGTGGTCCAGGAACCCGACCCTATGCTCCTCTCCGTTACCACAACGGATGCCTCTTGTGGGGATAGCAACGGGACCGCCACGGTATCCGTGACCGGGGGGACAACACCTTATTCCTACCAATGGGACGATCCCCTGCAACAGACCACCCAAACAGCGGACAGCCTTGCAGCAGGGGGCTATACGGTTGTGGTCACGGACAGCACGGGATGTCAGGACTCCGCCAATGCAACGGTGAGCGATTCCGGAGATATCTCCATATCCGTGGACAGCATTTCCAATGTGAGCTGCAACAGCGGAAGTGATGGCTCAGCTTCCGTCTCCGCCTCTGGCGGTACGGCACCATATTCTTACAAGTGGGACGACCCCAATGGTCAAACCGGTTCCACGGCCACTGGCTTAAAAGCCGGGACCTATACAGTAAAGGTCACGGATGACAATGGGTGTACGGAAGCCCGGACCATCTCCATTTCGGAACCCGACGAGCTTGTGGCTTCAGTCGAGAACAAGTCCGATGTGACCTGTGCAGGAGATTGCGATGGTTCGGCCAAGCTCGCGGTCGAGGGTGGGACTTCTCCCTACGATTATCAATGGGACGACCCCGATCAACAAACGAGCAAAACGGCCATCGATCTCTGCGGGGGCACATATACAGCCGTTGTTACCGATGACAAGGGATGCACCGATACTGTCCAGGTCACGATCGAGGAACCCGATTCCCTGACCAGTTCCACCACGATCACTTCTCCTTCCTGTGCAGGGGATTGTGATGGCTCCGCGAGCGTGTCCGTTAGCGGCGGTACTGGCTCTTATTCCTATCAGTGGGACGATCCGGATTTCCAGACCTCTGCAACGGCTTCTGGCCTGTATGCCGGCACCTATATCGTTGAAGTGACCGATGACAATGGTTGCACGATCACCGATACAGCCAAGGTGACAGACCCGAACGGGATGTCGCTAACGATCAGCAACAAGAGCAACAGCTCTTGCGGGAACTCGGACGGTTCGGCGACCGTGGATGTGTCCGGGGGCACTTCCCCCTACTCCTATCAGTGGGACGACCCCTTGCAACAGACCACCCCGACGGCGGACTCCCTTGCAGCTGGAACTTACCAAGTGGTCGTAACCGATAACAACGGTTGTAAGGATTCCATCTCCGTGAGTATCCAGGACAAGGATGGTCCCTCGGTTGCCATTACCGACAGCAACGACGTGAGCTGCTTCGGGGACTCGGATGGTAGTGCCACGGCCACCCCGAGTGGAGGCACGCCACCTTATTCCTATCAATGGGACGACCCCAGCGGCCAAACGGATTCAACTGCTACCGGGCTTTCCGCGGGCACTTATTCAGTGACCGTGACCGATGACAACGGTTGCACAGGAGCGGCCTCGGTCACCATCGAAGAACCGGACGAGCTCAAAGCCTCGATCACTTCTTCATCCGACGTGAGCTGCAACGGCGAAGCAGATGGCGTGGCCACTGTGGACCCAAGCGGTGGAACGGCCCCCTATAGTTATCAATGGGACGACCCCAAAGGTCAAACTTCCGCTACTGCGGATAGCCTGCCGGCCGGGACCTATACCGTGACGGTCACGGATGCCAATGGTTGCACGGCCAAGGATTCCGTGACCATAACAGAGCCCGACCCCCTTCAGGTTTCCACAACTTCTGAAGCACCACCTTGCGGTGACGAATGCGAAGGGGAGGCGACAGCGTCCGTGTCGGGCGGAACATCCCCCTATGAATATCAGTGGAACGATCCCGATTTCCAAACCTCCAAAAATGCCGTGAACCTTTGTCCCGGAAATGCATACGTCGTCACGGTCACCGACAACAATGGATGCACTGCCACTGATACGGTCTTTATTGAATATGGGGACAACAACATGGACGTCACCACCAAAACAAAGGATGCCACCTGTGGCAATGCCGACGGCTCGGCCACGGCCAATGTATCGGGAGGTAACACCCCTTACTCCTACCAGTGGGATGACCCCAACAATCAGACCACCAAGACTGCAAGCAATCTCGCATCCGGAACTTACAAGGTGGTCGTGACCGACTCGAACGGATGTTCAGCCACCGCAATAGCCAATGTGGACGACGCCAATGGTCCCGACCTCGCCATCACGGATTCCAGCTATGTGAGCTGTAATGGTGGACAGGACGGGTCAGCCACTGTAACTCCGAGTGGCGGGGTACCCCCCTACGATTACGACTGGGATGACCCCTTCGACCAATCCGATTCTACGGCCACTTCCCTGGAAGCGGGGACCTATTCCGTGGTCGTTACGGATGCGGACGGATGTGCTGCTTCCATAAGCGTGACCATTGAAGAACCCGACGCCTTGACCATGAACGCCACGGTGGTCTCACACGTTAACTGTGCAGGAGGATGTGACGGTGTGGCACAGGTCGATGTGAATGGGGGGACCCCGGCATACAATTACGAATGGAACGACCCCAGTGCCCAGACAACGGATACGGCGTCTGGCCTTTGCAAAGGGGGTTATTCAGTAGTGGTGACCGATGATAACGGGTGTTCGAACAGCGCTTCAGTGACCATCGAAGAACCGGATGAACTTACCCTCACGGCTTCCAGCACTGATGCTACTTGTGGACAACCGGACGGCAAGGCTACGGCAAATCCTGATGGGGGAGTATCCCCTTACAATTACAATTGGTCATCCGGTGGAAGCTCCCAAACAGAAACGGGGCTAACGCCCGGCACATATACCTGTGTCGTGACCGATGCCAACGGTTGTAAGGACACCGTTGAGGTCACCATCGATAACTCGGGAGTGCCTTCAGGCAGTGTGGACTCACTATCGCACGTTTCCTGCAAAGGAGAAGATGACGGGGCCATTTCCGTTGACGTTTCCGGCGGGAAACCCCCTTATTCCTACGAATGGGACGATCCCCAGAATCAGACCGGCAAAACTGCCGAGGATCTCACAGCCGGCATTTATACCGTGACCATTAGGGATGACAACGGATGTACGATCACTGTGACCGATACGGTCACCGAACCTGATGCGATGAGCATCAGCGTTTCCAAGGATTCGGTGTCCTGTTGGGGAAGAGCGGACGGCAGGATCAGCGCAAGTGTCTCCGGTGCCACACCACCTTACGAATTTGACTGGAGCAATGGGGATACCGGTTCAGTCGCTGATAGCCTGCCGGTCGGCCTTTACTCCTTGACCGTTACGGACTCCAGGGGTTGCACCAGGACGCGGGACAGCATTGCCCTCGCGGCCCGAAGTAACATAACCGTGAACACGAATTCCTCAGCGGATGAATGTGACGCCGGGCAAGGAAAAGCGCTCGCCGACGCGGTCAACGGGGCACCACCTTATTCCTATCAATGGAACGATGACGATGCTCAAACAGGTACTGAGGCGACCGGGCTCGAAGCTGGGGATTACATCGTGGTTGTCACGGATGACCTTGGTTGCAAAGGCAGGGACACCGTGACCGTAGAAAGCGGATCAGGCAAGGATTGCCTTGAGATCCCCGACGTGATCACCCCCAATGGGGACGGAAAGAACGATACCTGGAAAATAACAGGGCTCGATGCTTACCAGAACGTACAGATCAAAGTTTTCAACCGATGGGGCTCCATGGTCTACGAAACGACCAATAAGAACACAGAATGGGATGGCACCAGAAATGGGGAACTGCTCCCCGAAGCCGCCTACTATTACGTGATCGAGCTCGGGGAGGACAAAACGAAGACCGGAACGATCTCGATCGTCAAGTAAGCCCGTAAAAAAATACCCATGAAAAAGACCTTGCCATATCTGCTCGCCCCGATGCTCCTTTCTGCCTTCCTGTTTACCACAAGGGAGGGCAATGGCCAGCAATTGCCCCACTACAGTCAATACCAGTTCAACCTTTATTACCTGAACCCGGCGGTGGCAGGTAGTAAAGAGAACAAATTCGCTTCGCTTGGGTATCGTACGCAATGGGTTGGCCTGGAAGGAGCCCCTAAAACTGGTCTGGCTGCTTTCCATACCGATTTTAAGGACAACATGGGCCTCGGAGGGCTGGCCTTTACTGATAAAAACGGTCCTTTCACCAGGACCGGAGTCCGGGCCTCCTACACCTATCACCTCGAACTGGACCGCAACATGAAACTCGGGTTGAGTTTGGCGGGTCTCATTTATCAACATCAACTGGCCGTTACTGACCTCAACCCAAGGGATGACAATGATGCAGCCCTTGCTCAGGGTGACCAGAGCTCGGTAGACCCCGACGCCGCCTTTGCTGCTTATTTGAAGGGAGACCAATACAGGGTGGGATTTTCCTCCCCTCAACTCTTCCAAACAAAGATCTTCGGCGACAGCTTGGCCAATACTCGGTTATCCCGGCATTATTACCTCCATGGCGGATACCAGTTCGAATTGACGGATGACATCCAGGCTGCTCCCTCCATGGTCTTCAAAGCGGTCTCTCCAGCCCCCCTACAAGTCCACATCAACGCCAAGGTGATCTACGATGAATTTCTTTGGGGTGGCATATCCTATCGCCACGAAAAAGCGATCGTTCCATTCGCTGGCGTGAACTACGAGAATCTCTTCTTTGGTTACGCTTACGACGCTACCCTGTCGGATATCCGGGATTATTCATCCGGCTCCCACGAAGTTCACCTCGGTTATCGATTCGGGGGCGGGAGCGGTTCCCCGAGTTTTAAGTAAGGGCGAGAGACCTGGCTCAACGACCCTTTAGCAAGCTCGGGGGAGCAGACCTACACCGGTAAAAGCGCGGGACGGACCCCTTCCCACAGGTTTAGCGGTCCTATCAGATGTATCGGCCATTGCCAGCGGGGTATCGCTATCCCTATAAGAAAAAACGGGCGGCGGATAATATTACACTTGACAATGCCAGCACCAGGCCCGTTTTATCCCTTGAAAGACAAAACATTTCTATGAGCCATGAGAATCCTCAAGGATGGTCGCCAGTTCGATAAAATCTTCCACCTCCAGCTCCTCTGCCCTTTTTTTGGCGAATTTTTCGGGGACGACCCGGCCCTCGGCATGAAAAAGCCCTTTTAAAGCATTGGACAACACTTTCCTCCTTTGCCCGAAGGCCGCTTTGACCACATTGGAAAAGGTCCGCTTTGAGCAGGGTAACGTTTCCCGTTCATTCCGCTGAAGCCGAATGACAGCAGAATTCACCTTGGGCGCCGGAGAAAAAGCACCGGGTGGGACCTTGAACAAGCGTTCCCTTTCATAAAAAGCCCCCAACAATACACTCAATCGACCATAGACCTTACTACCGGGCGGTGCCACGACCCGATCGGCCACTTCTTTCTGGAACATTCCGACCATTTCGGGGATCCGATCACAATGATCGAACAACCTGACCAGGATCTGAGAAGAGATGTTGTAGGGAAAATTCCCAGTAAGCACGAAAGGCCCTTCGAAAAGCTCCTCAAGTTCAAGCTCGAGAAAATCACCCTGGATGACATCCCCTTCCGATAAGTCGAGTTCGCGAATGAGCAGGTCGATGGCCCCCTTGTCGTACTCCACCATTTTCAAACGGGTCCCGTCCTTTTGGAGCAAATGGATGCTAAGTGCCCCTAGCCCAGGTCCCACCTCAAGGATACGACCGGTACGCCCTTGATCGGTTATGGCCTCCGCCGTCCTCCTTGCGACCCGACCATCCTGCAACCAATGTTGCCCGAAGCGCTTTTTGGACCGGAAGGGATCCTGAGCCTTTTTGTCATTTCGATCCGGCATAGGGTCGACGAAGCTATTCATCCCCCTTTCTGTTCCTTCCTTTCTTCCTTTCCCAAACTTTCGCGTACTTGAGAAAATTGTAATAGCTTCCCAGTGCGGCATTCACGAATCCGGCCTTGCCATCCAACAGACCCCTTTTCAGGAAGTAGTCGCGAAAGAACTTGAAAGGGGGATGAAAAATGGCTTTGAAGAGCGGCATCCGAACACCGGCCTCAACCTTATCCTTGGCCATTATGGAAGTATAACGGTCGATATAAGAAAGATGATCGCTAATGTCCTGATAGGGCCAATGCAACAAGTACCCCTTCAACCTTTGTGTTTTTCCGGGTGATAGAACCTTATCATGGGGATTGTCCCCCCCCCATTGAGTGGCCTGTCGGTTGTAGAGGCGGAGCATGATATCGGGATAAAAGCTCCCGTGCCAATGCCATATTCCCAGGTAATGATTCAAGCGGTTCACCGTGAATCCGGTTTTCGGATCCGGCGCTCCTTCCTTGAACAATTCTCCAATGGAATCCGCCAATTCCGGCGTTACCCTTTCGTCGGCATCAAGTGATAGAACCCAGTCGTATTGGGCATTTTCGGTAGCGAACTGTTTTTGTTCCTTGTGTCCCGGCCATTCATTGAAGAGAATCCGGGCTCCCCAACCCTCAGCCTCCACACAGGTCCGGTCACTACTTCCGGAATCCACCACCAGCAAGTCATCAGCCCATTGTACACTTGCCAGACAGGCACCGATGTTCCCCTCCTCATTGAAGGCAATAACACAAACAGAGATCGGAAGGGTGGATCGCATTGAAAATTGAAGCCCGGTCTTTCAGGCCTTTTCCAACTCCATTTTTAATTCATCGGTCAATTCGAGGTTGTGGTAGACCTGATTCACATCATCGAGATCCTCGAGTGCATCGACCAACTTAAGGACTTTTTGGGAAGACTCGAGATCCAGAGCGGTCGATGTCACGGGAATGGGTTGTACACTCGCATTCTTTGAGCGAATACCCAGCTCTTCCAATTTGTCACGCATGGTCCCGAAATCCTCAAAAGAGGTATAGACAAGGAATACGCCGTCCTCGTCCACGACCTCTTCCGCACCCCCTTCGATCAGTTCCATCTCAAAAGATTCACGGTTCCAATCCCCCATATCATCCTTATCGATCGTAAAGACACCTTTCTTGGTGAACAGGTGTTCGAGGGATCCTTTCTTCGCTAAATTCCCGCCATGCTTGGTGAACGTGGACCGGATCTCGGAGACCGCCCGGTTGAAATTGTCGGTCAAAGCCTCCACATAGATCGCAACCCCGCCTTTGGCATATCCTTCATAAACAAAGGATTCAAGCGCTTTTCCTTCCTCACCGGCCCCCTTCTTAATGGCCTTTTCAATCTTATCCTTGGGCATGTTCGCCCCTTTGGCGTTCTGGATCGCCGTCCGAAGGGCCGGGTTTCCATCCGGGTCACTTCCCCCGTCCCGCGCGGCCACGATCAATTCCTTGGAAAGGCGGTTGAAGATCTTGGCCCGTTTCTTATCCTGCTCTCCCTTTCTGTGCTTGATGTTGGCCCACTTGCTGTGTCCTGCCATAAAGGGGTCCTTTTTTGAATAAAGGGGTGTACGCTCTATTTGCCCAACATTCAAAAATAAAAAATGTTGAACGACCATTGTTGTCCGGGGCCCTCTGAGCGGCAGCGCTTTTACCGTCCCATATTTCCTTCACTTCACCTTCTTTGCCGAGATCTCCGTTCCGAGTTGATGCAATCGAAGCCCGGTTACCTGGCCGGAATCATCGATCCGGAAATCCAGGGAGGCACCAGTCTCTTCATAGATGAAATGCCCGGGCGAAGTTGGAAGAATACGGAAGCGCCGTTGACCGGTTCCCTGGATATATAGCCCCTCACCGTCCCCCGTCACTTGAAAATAAAAACGTGGTGACACTTCGTATCGGCCCTTGTATTTGACCGCTCGTTCTTTTGATAGCTCGATTGTATCGGGAGGAGTATCCCGATCAGGCAGCTCTCCGACCTTTTCAGCGACCTTGGCCTGCCCGAATTGATAGAGCGTCAAAGACGCGACCTCCCCGGTCGAATCCTCCGAGAACCCGATCTTTCCGTCCGTTGCCTTGTAAAAGAAAGCGGTGTCATTCTCCGGATAGACAGGATACTTCTGTTGCCCTTTGATCTGAACGAAAAGGGTATCGTTGGAACGGCTCACATCGAAAACGACCTCGGATCCCGTCTTGTAACGCCCCGTATAGCTGTTCATAAGCGTGTCCGCTATATCCACGGTTCGGGGTATATCCGGCAATGGATGTTGAGGTTCGAGATAATGCCGCCCAATATCCTTTAGGTCGAAGTTCCCGTTGGCCAGGATAACGATCCCCTCTTTTTGCTTCCGCCGGAAGCCGATATAACTCCTGAATCCCCCGGTTCCACCAGAATGCCAGTATATCGTGTCCGAATCGGTGGAAGTGATATGCCACCCCAGACCCATATCGAACGCCTGGGGCCGAGCCTCGTATTTGGTATCCAAAACACGGGAAATGGGATTTTCGAGTGGGGAAGAAGCCGGCGTGATAAAAGCCTGGAGGAACTTGAGCAGATCGGTCAGATCAGAGCGCAATACCCCGGCTCCTCCCAGGGTCGGCATATGCCAATAAGAGACCTCCCTGCCTCCGGAATGGGGTTTGGCCAATCGCATTCTCTCCGCTGGCGGAACACTATCCCAGGTAGAGCGCAATCCCAGGGGTTGCATCACGCGCTCCTTTAGGACCCGATCAAAGGGCTTTCCCTCTATCCGTTCGAGCAGATGACCGAGCAGTCCCATCCCCAGATTGGAATAACTATAAGATCCCACCCGCGACCCCGTGGTCTCGTATGCTTCTAAATATTGATACAGATCTTGGAGCCCGTAATCAGCATAGGGATTCTCTATATCGGCCGGCATCATATTGGCTGGCAAGCGGGGCAGACCGGAACGATGAGTCGCCAAATGGTGAAGCTCAACGGAATCCCGTAAAACAGAGCACAGATCCAGCGTGTCGGGCAAATACCGCCCAAGAGGATCGTTCATCGATACGGAGTCTTCCCTGGCAATATCCACAAGCGCCAAACAGGTAAAAAGCTTGGTCAGCGAACCGATCTCGAACAGGGTTCGCTGATCAACGGATGCTTCCTCCGCACCATAAGAAACTTTACCAAAGGCAAGGACCTCCTTCTGACCCCTTTGATCCACTTTTCCGACCACTACACCCGGCACATGACCACCTTCCACCAGGTCATTCAGCGCCTTTTCCAGCCCCCTCCATTGGGGGGAATGCTGTCCCCTGCCCGGAAAAACAACAAAAAGAAATGCCAGAAAGAAAATGAGCAATGGCCACGTAACCGGTCGGCTATAACCACCAACTTTATCCATTCGCCTCGAAAAGATAGTAAGGGGTCCCAATAAAAAGAGCTTTGTCCTAATCGGAGAATCCCTTCGCCTTCCAGGCCTTATAGCCACCCTTCAGGTCGTAAACCTGCTGGACATCCCCTTCATTCTTCAGGATCTCGGCTGTTTTACCACTGCGTCCGCCAGAGGCACAGTATACCAAAACCCGGCGGTTCGGATCGACCTTTTCCAACAACCGTTCTTTGAAATCCGAACTGTGGAAATTCAGGTTCTCGGCCCCTTCGATCGCACCTTTCTCCACTTCCCGGGGCGTCCTTACATCAAGCAGCAAAGCATCATTATGTTTTCCCATCAAGTTTTTAAAAACTTTAGGGGAGACTTTTTGAACGACCGGCCCGGATGAAGTATCCACGCTTTGATCTGCTGAGCTATTTTTCTCCTGCCCGTTAACACATCCCCCTCCAAAGAAAAGGAGGGCAATGATCATCGGAAGGAGATGAAGAGGTTCTTTGCGCATTTCGATCCATTTTATTTAACGAAACAGACTTTTGCAGGGGAAAAATAAGGGAAACATTCCGATTTCCAAGCCACAAAGGTGGCTCATGATCCAGATCCGCACCCAACCCTTAGCCGATCCGGGCAGCGGGCCCTCTTGAGAGGTGGGATGGCTTAGGTTTTCATTCAACAAAACAGGCCCCTTTTCGATCACTTGTCCATTCTGCCTGCAGAGAAGCCTCATGGATGACCTTAGCAACCGCATTTACCCGTTTTTCGACGATATTACATCCTTTTTCGATCCTTTTATGGGTATGAAACCGTAGAAAGTCCCTTCGTGACACCTGTGTAATTGGGAGCGGTCAAGGGGCGAGGTATTATTGCATTGTCAATCGATGTTAAACCAAAATCAAAACCAATGCGCTATCAAAGTTTGACAGTTGCAGCATTTGTCCTCTTTTCATGGGGATGCCAAAAGGATGCTCCTTTTGAACAGGGAGGATCCGAGGATTCGAAAAGCTCATTCAATGAAATGACGAATCCCGAAAAACATGCCCAATTGGTGGGTGAACTTCACAACGGAGCCCTGGATTACATCCGGAATGAAACGGACGTCTCCATTTCCCAGCGCTTTTTCAAAAATCCACGGGAACTGGAAGACTTCACGAATGCGGTCGAGGATTACATGGAGCAAGACCCAAGAGTGGATATCGATCCGGACCTGCTTGAAGAGGCCGGTTCCTGGGCAAAGGAAAAGACCATGAACTTTGCCCAGCCGATCATGAACGGGACCCGATCACCGGACATGGATGCCCTTGCCAAGAAGTTGGAAGAGAACCAGGAGAAAATGGGCGTCACTGACGAATTCCTGGATGAGGTCCTTTACGTGACCTCCCTTGGGGACACTTCCGCTTCGGAACTGCTGGATTACATGAACGGACCGTTCGCGAACCGGGACTGGCAAGGCGAGGATGCCAAGTACGCCAAGGTCTTCCAAGAGGTCGTAAACAATTCAGCGTCCTACTGGGAAGACAAGAACCGGCTTAAATGCAGCACATGGGTAATTATAAACGACGGTATTGGCGGCCTGGCTGGATTACCCTTTGGAGGAGCCGGAAGTATCGTCGCTGGCACTGCTATGTCGGCCGGTACGAACGAGATGGATTGTGAGGAATAAAAACGGGTAGAAGAAAGGGGTCATGCTAATAAAGCATGATCCCTTTTCTTTTTTTGTTTAATTTCGAAAAAAAGAAAAATGACACGATTCTCGATCGCACCGCTTTATCCCCATCCTGTAAGAAAAGCCGGGCTTAATCTCGCCCTGCTGGGATTTGTCATGGGTATTGGTGAAAAAATTTCAGGCTTCCTAAGCGAGGCCTTCGGATTGACCGCCCCTTTGGAACTCGCTTTCCTGATCTTTGTAAGTGGTGCCTTTCTGGTCGTCCTCAGCAAGGAAAAAGTGGAATCAACGATCACAAGAGAGGCCCGCTACGATGCTTTGAAAGGCGGGTTGATCGTTTTTGGAGGAACAGCTATCGCACTCGGTATCACAGGGATCATTGATCAAGGAGAATACCCCATTGTCCCCTTATATCTTCTTACCGGGTATTTGGTGGTCTATACGGGTATCTTTTACGGCCGCTTGTACTTGAGCTCCGGTACAGAACAGAATGATCCGGACCTGATGGAGAACATCCGGAGCCACAAGAGGAGCTATCTGGCTTACGGCGTTTTTCTGGTCCTGGCAATGACCGTTTTTTGGATCCTTTTGTAGAAAAGAGCATAAACTCAGCAGCGGGGATCTCCAATCGTTTTCCCAGAACGGACCTTTTAACGGGGAACTTCGATACGATCGATCAGATGGGTGACGAGCTTGTCCGGTCCCACCCCTTCCATTTCCTTTTCCGGGGTCAGTAAAACGCGGTGGATAAGCACAGGGCCGGCCACAGCCCGAATATCATCGGGCGTAATAAAATCCCGGCCCTTTATCGCAGCGAGGGCTTTGGAAGCCACCAACAGAGAAAGAGAAGCGCGGGGAGAAGCCCCGAGAAAAAGATCGGGATGCTCCCTGGTAGAATGCACGATACGGGCAATATAATCCACCAATTTCTCATCCACATGCACTTCATTGACCTTGTCCCGATGTTTTAACAAGTCCTCCCGGCTAAGCACGGGATCGACCGCTTCTACTTTTTGATTGGCTCGGTTAACGGATCCGTTCAGGATCTCCTTTTCTTCTTCAAGGTCCGGATAGTTCACCCTGATCTTGAAGAGGAAACGGTCCAGTTGCGCCTCCGGTAGGCGATAGGTCCCTTCCTGTTCGATCGGATTCTGTGTGGCAAGTGTTATAAACGGGGGGGACAAAGACATTTCTTTCCCCTCAGCGGTGACCTGTCGTTCCTCCATGATCTCGAACAAAGCGGACTGGGTCTTTGCCGGGGCTCGATTGATCTCGTCAACGAGGACGATATTTGAAAAGACGGGGCCCTTTTTGAAAACGAAGGCTTCTTTCTCTTTATCGAAGATCGCGGTGCCCAATACATCAGCAGGCATCAGGTCCGGTGTAAACTGAATACGCGAGAAATCCACAGAAATAGCCCTGGCCAATGATTTGGCAACCAAAGTCTTGGCAATACCAGGAACGCCTTCTATCAATACGTGCCCATCGGCCAAAACGGCCACCAACAGCTTTTCGATCAAGTCCTCCTGACCAACGATAACCTTCCTCAACTCCTTCTTGATGGCTTCTACGGAGCGGTGAAGCCCACTAAGGTCCACTTTTGAGGAAGGCGGCACAAATGCTTCATCGTTCTCCTCCTTCTCCGTCCGGTCCACCGCTTCGTTACCCGTGCTACCAGATCCCCGGGAACTTCCTTCGGAAAAACCGGATAAGGGAGCGTTCTGCTTGGCCGATGGGCTGTCATCCCCTGAATCAGGAGTAGCAGAGGAAGAGCCCTCCTCTATATGTTCGGCCATAAGGATTGAATTTTACTGCGCTGACGGATGTCCAGCCCCGTTTCCTTTCGATCTAACGGGATAAAGAACAAATAACGAAAAATTTTACCGTTTACTTTTTTCGTGGAATTCGAAGAGCGTCCGGTCCAAGTTCACGAGATCCTTTTCCTGGAGCTCCGATCTTGCCCGGATCTCATCCACGACCCTCAATGTCCGCTGGACCAAATCGACCGGTACACCGGAACGCCTGGCAAGCCGTTCAACCCGGTCCTCTTCCCCCGCATCCGGATCCACACCGAACACCATACGGGTATGGTCCATGAAAAAACGTATCCGCTTACGAGCCATCCTGGAATGGTCGCCTTGCCGATAATAAATAGCGGCCACCGCTTTTACGAATCCCAATGAGCTATTCCGGGGTGGCTCCAGGACCGGAATGGGTCTTTGTTCCCTTTTGGCACCAAAGATCAGGAAAAACAGGACGAAGCCCAACAAAAGAAGAAAGGAGGTCTTTAGAGGAGGCTGGGCAAAAAGGAAACCCAACGGGCTCCCCGTAGCCTTCTTTCCGGGTTTGTAGAATTCATCCCATATGGTTGGCCGAACCGGCAAAAAGGACAAGGCTTTGAAAACATATTCATGATTGTCCGGATGAGCCGTATAATAATTGGTGAAGGCCTGGGGAAGCGAACTAAGATAAATCCTTCCTTCGCCGTAGGGGACCATCAGAAAATTGGGGTTTTTCCGGCCATCCCTTCCCAAGACCTTGTTTCCCGAGCCCGCGGTGTTGGTGAAATAATAACGGGGAACACCTTTTGCGTAATAATAGGCATTTTCTTCCCCAGTTTTGGGATCGCGAAGGAAAACACCGATCGAATCCCCTTTGACCTGGGTCGAATCACCGGAATCCTCGAACGCCATCAACATTCCGCCCCTTGTCCCAATATCGAGCGTATCCGCGAAGGCACCACCAAAAACATTGGCGGCTATGAACACCTCGTTACCGCGCGCGGTAAATTCAAGTAATTTGCGGGTGTCCGTTTTATTGGGGGCGAAATCCCGCGAAATAAAAATGTAATTGACCGCCTGGTCAGATCCCTCATTATCAGAAAGAACATTGTAAAGAGGACGCCCCTTTGTTCGGATCTTTTCCTCCGGAAAAAGGACATCGAGGTTTTCATGGACCAGGTAACTACCAAAGGGTTTTTTGGAATCCTTAGAAAAGGACCAGGACCAATCAATGGGGGTCTGCTTTTGGGTTTCCAGAAAGACCGCCAAGAGAAAAGCTCCACCAAGGAGGAGGAGATATTTCTTATTTGCCTTGAACATTCCGGCCTTTGATCTCTTGAATAAACCGTTCAAAAGATGATGCCCATCTTTCGAATTGTGTGGAAGGCAACGGACGGTCACCGTAACAGACCACTTCGTAGAGCCTCGAGAATTTTTGGAAGTCCCTCTTTAGCTGATCATCCCGGATCTCTCCAAGGTAATCGGCATTGGTCTTCTCTGCCCTCAGTTCAAGGATCCCTTTCTGTCCAAGTTCCTCCAAAAGGATGAGGAAATAAAGTCGCAAAGCCTTTTTCCATTCTCTGTTATCACGCGCTTTTTGAAGTGACTCCCGAAGACCTCTCCCCGACCCCTGATGGGACTCATGCTCGTTGACCTGAAAAGCAGGACCTTCTCCTTTTTTTCTGAAAATCGCTCCAGCCCGGATCCCAAGAATTTGCACGACGACAATGGCCAGGGCCCCGACGATCAGAACGATCTGTAGAAGATCCACCAGGGGACCCACTACACCACTACCAAATCCCTGTAGATCATCACCCAAAAGTTTTTGAAAAAGATCCCGTACCCAGAGTCGGAACCGCTCATAAGCGGACTCAGCCTCTCCCTTTGGTCCCCGGTCGTAGATAAAATCTTCGTCCTCAAGAAACTTATCCACGGCCTCCCGGGAAAGGGTCCTTTCTTGATAGGTCGAAGAAAGGCTGTCCTTGCCCGAAGCAAACAAGGATACCGGCAAGGAACAACAAGCAAGTAAAAAAAACCCGTAAGCGCCAAAAATGAAACGCCTTAAGATCTTAAGGGACAAAACAGGGACTTAGGAGGTCTTTCCTTGTTTTTCATGAGCCGATGTGGAAGGGCCCTGCTGCTCCTTTTCCGCTTTGCCCTGATTCTGATCCTCTTCCTTATCGGGGACGCCTTCTTTGCTATTCCCCTTTGCGGTTCCCTTCCCCTGGTTATCCGGGCTTTTTGAACCTTCTCCGCCCATGCTGCAATTCCCCGTGAACTGAGCACCGGGCTCTATTGCAAGCTTCTCGGTAATAATATCCCCGTTCAAACGGGAGGTCGATTTAAGGGATAGCAATTCTTTGGTGGTGACCCTTCCATCCAGAGTTCCTTCTATATCACCATTTTGACAGGTAACTTCACCTTCCACCATCCCCGATGGGCCGATCACGACCCGACCCTTGGTCTCGATGGTCCCTTTGACCTTTCCATCCACCCGGATGTTGCTTTCGGAATGGATATCCCCTTCGATGTTGGTCCCCTCAACGATCTGATTCAACTTATCCGTGGAGTTGTTGCCCTGTTCAGCGGATCTGGCCATGGTGTTGTTGTTTTTGAACATTTTTCGGGACCCTTGCTTATACGACAAATTTAAAGGATCGGGATCAATCCTCCCCGCTATCCCCATTCAGATATTTCGCCTCGAAAAAGGCCGTATAGCCATCCACCTTTTTCTTTTCGAACAAGCGGGAGAAATTCTTCGAACCGATCACGAAGTTTTGGCTATCATTCCCTCCCGAAGCATTCAAGGACTTATTATTGTCCGCAAAGATCCGATAATATTTCATCGCCTTCTTTTTGTTCTTAAAATCCTTCACGATCAACAAATTCATATCGCTGCCGAGGATGGTGGTTTTGATCTCCAGATCCTGTGAAGGGAAGAACTGCTCGTTGAAGTCCGATACATCCGCCTTCATCTTATCCAGGACCCCTGTGGTCATCGGAAAGATGCTCACGAAAAAATGCTTGTCCTCCGGTTCCATTTTGTATTTCACCGTATCCGGCCCCATATCGGGAGCTTTTTTATCGGGTTTTCGAAGATGATCGAGGATCGCCTGAGCTCTGGAACTTTCTGGGGATCCTTTGAAGCGGGTGGTCACCGTATCCAGAAGTGCCTCCATGCTATCCTTCTCCCCCATTTCACCCATTATCAAGCCTTTCAAAAGGTAAAATTTGGGACGCAGGCGGCTCTCCTCCGGATCCTTCAATACAGCGTTGCACTGCTTTAGAGCACCCTCGAGCGCCCCCTTCTTGTAATCCATATAGCCCTTTTCATAGAGCTTACGCCGCTCTTCCCGAAGCTTTTCGGACCCTTTTTTGGCACGGGGGTCCCGTACCAATCGAGCATATTGGGAACCCGGATATTCTTCCAGGATCCTCGCTTTGTAATGATCAGCCCCTTTCTCTCCCTGATCGCCGATACTATCCGTATTGTCAAGATTCAGCCGGTACAACTGATAATAGGTCGGGGCTTTGTACTGATGGCTTGTATCGGATTCCTGAAGAACTTTTCTAAAGGACCGTTCAGCCTTTTCCCGGTCCCCCAGATCCTCTTTGTAGATAAGACCGGCCTTGTATAGGGCGCCCACTTCTTTTTCGACCGACATGCGCATGGCTCGGTCGCTAAGTGGCAGATCGGCCAAATAATCCTTCATATCCCTCAACTTCCCATCTCCTTCACCGCTTTCCGAGCCACCACTTTCATCCCCTTGTGAAACCACCTTGTTGCTCTTTTCCTTTGTGCGCCAGTTATCCTGCAATGGCCGATCGCCGAATCGTTTCTTGAATTCATTGAATCCCGAGGAACGGAGCTGTTCGTTGTAAAAATACCACTTCCCTTTTCCGCTCGGTCTTTGTTGCCAATCATCCGAGCTCCCGGTATTCCCAAAGTCATTGCCCCTGTTCTCTTGCCTTTGTTCCCGCTCTTTCCGATCCCTGGCCTTTTGGATCTGATCCCGGATGAAGCGCCTTCGCTCCACCTCCTCCATGGAGGCGATCCTTTGCAGGCTGTCCTCTCGTTCAACGGTCCGGAGGTTTTTGACAAGTTTTTTAAGGCTCTGGCCACGGGTTTTCACTTCTCTTATCCGTGGATGCTCCTTGGAGAGGAACATGGAGGCCGTATCGTAATAAGCCTGAGCCGGGATGTAATCCTGGTCCTTGAAGAGGAGGTCCGCGAGCAAAAGGCTGGATTTCGCCTTTTGTTCCTTGTTATCGCGACTTATTTGGACCGATGACCGCAAATGGCTAATAGCGTCACCCTTATCGCCCTCCTTCAGCTCGATCTGAGCAAGGGCATAATGGATCTGATCGAAGAATTCCTCATTCTTGGGGTCCTTTAGCATATCCCGCAGGTCTTCTTTGATCCCCTGACTGTTCCTCACACTGGCTTGATAGGAAAGGGCCCTTTTGATCTTGGCATAGAATTCCATCTCATAAGAAGGGTTCATATTCGTCACTTTCGCATAATAACGATTGGACCTGTCGACCTTTCCGAGCTGACCGTAGACCTGAGCCAGGATAAAGGTGAGCCGGGTCCTCCTCTTCTGGTCCCAGATCCAGCTTTTCAGTTCGATCGCCCGCTCGAGATGACGAGCGGCTTCTTTGTATTGTTCCTTTTCAAGGTTAAAAGCTGCGTGCACTTCGTGATATTGGTCCATCCGGTCCGCGGGCAACTTATCCTTTTCATCCTCCAGCAATTGGACAAGGGTCCCGGCCCTTTTCATATTCCCCTTTTTCATGTTGGTCCGGACGAGGTACATGATCGCCCGGTAACGGATGGGCTGCTCCTTGAACTTCGTCGAAACGTATTTGAACATTTTCCCGGCCTTCTCCAGCTCATTCTTATAGAAATGCGCTTTGCCCAGCAACAAATAGTTGTCATCGATCCATCGGTTCCTTTGTTTACCGCGGATATCCATGGAGTGCTTGTCGATCACTTTGGAAGTCTTTTTAATGGTGCGGTTCATTTGGGGAAAGATGGACTTCGCTGTTTTTTCATCGGATCGAACGAAAACGGGCAGAATAACCTCGTAGTTCTCCTCACTTTTTTGCCGAAGTTTTCTCAGCCCCTTATTATAAGCCAGTTTGGCGTGATAATAGCCATTGTAACGGGCCGTGGTCTGGTGAAAAGCCCGGTTAAGAAAGGCATCCTTCTCGGTGGAACATCCCCAGCTCCCCAAGACCAAAAGGAGCAGAACGAAAAAGCGGACGCTATGGGAGAGAGAACGATAGATAAAGCGGTATTTCGATCCAAAGATAAGGGGAACGAAGCATAACGGCTTTTATTTCCGATTTCCCGGGAGAGGCCCCCATTCATTGCTCAGGGTCCCTGTTCGCGGGCAGGTCTACACAAACTTGTCCACGGGGCTTCAAACAAAGTGATCAAATGCTTCTTTCCGTGAATCCCTGAACCCTCTCGCAAAATTCGGATATTTGCAGGAAATGGATCAGAATAAAGCAGCGACCGGCCAGAAAGGCCCAAAAGAACAGGGGCATTGGCTATGGACCCCGTTCAGGTTGACCATCATCCAGGAGAACACCCTGGAAGAGAAACGTCGGGTCCAGCTCCGGCCAGTCACCATACTCGGATGGGGAATTGGCGTCCTCCTTGGTATCGCCCTCTTGACCTACGGGGTCATCTGTATTCCCTACGTAAAAGAGAAGCTGGTCCCCGGTTATCCCGATGGCCGGATCCGGGAGAAAGCACTTTCTACCCAGATGCAAGTGGATTCCATGAAGAGAGAACTGGAGAAAAGCAGACAATACCTCAACAACATAAGGGGGATCCTCAAGGGAAAGGACCCCGGGCAAATTGCCTCCAAGACCGACGCATCCATAAAGGATCGTGGCAATGCCGGCATAAAAAAAGAGAAAGGAAAGTCCAAAAAAAAGGCGGACCTGCAGAAAACCGAAAACTCCCTGAAGCTCGGTGAGGGCTCCGCCGTCTTCCCCGACCGGAGCACCCTTCAGGACGGAGAA
>CAYVSK010000018.1:20342-37170 GCA_964453635.1 uncultured Weeksellaceae bacterium
CCCGTTGCAAGGTACCGTAACGAGTACTTTTGACCCGGTAACGGGCCATTACGGGATCGATATCGTAGCCCCGGAGAACGAAGCCATTAAAGCTGTTCAAAGCGGGACCGTCCTCATGGCTTCCTGGACCACAAAAGCGGGCCATGTGATCCAAGTCCAGCATGCCAACGACCTGGTCTCCGTTTACAAACACAATGCGATCCTTTTAAAGGAACAGGGCGACCAGGTAAAAGAAGGAGAACCGATCGCGATCATAGGAAATACCGGGGCTTTAACGGATGGACCCCACCTTCATTTCGAACTCTGGGCCAATGGATCCCCCATGGATCCCCAGAATTATATGACCTTATAAGACCTCCGATGGGATGGAAAAGTAAGCTTAGCAAACCATTCGCCAATTTCCTCATCTCCCGGACCCAAAAACGGGCGAGGAACCCGGAACGGACCCAGGAAAAGGTCTTCCGGGAGCTTTTAAAAGGCCTTCGGTCAACATCCTTCGGAAAGGATCACGGGCTGGAGCCTGGACTCTCCTACGAGCGTTTCAGAGAACAGGTCCCGATCCGGGACTACGAAGGCCTGAGGCCTTACATCGACCGGATCCTGAAAGGGGAGCGGGATGTCCTCTGGCCGGGGAAACCCATGTACTTAGCGAAAACGGCCGGCACAACATCCGGGGCGAAATATATCCCCATTACCCGGGATTCGATGCCCAACCACCTCAATTCAGCCCGGAATGCCCTTCTATCTTATATCGCTGACACCGGCCGGGCCGACTTTGTCGATGGCAAAATGATCTTTCTTCAGGGCAGTCCGGAAGTGGAACACATACATGGGATCCCTACGGGACGCCTCTCAGGGATCGTGGCCGATCATGTCCCGAATTACCTAAAGCGGAACCGAATGCCCAGCTACGAGACCAATTGTATCGATGACTGGGAGGAAAAGCTCGAAAGGATCATTGACGAGACCATCCAGGAGGACATGCGACTGATCAGCGGTATACCCTCCTGGGTCCAGATGTATTTCGAAAGACTTCAGGAGCGAACCGGTGGAAAAACGATCCGGGAGATCTTCCCCAACTTTTCCCTCCTCGTATACGGCGGGGTCAATTACGAACCTTACCGGGGGCATTTCGAAAAGCTTATCGGCGGTTCGGTGGACAGCATTGAACTGTATCCCTGTTCGGAAGGATTTCTCGCCTACCAGGACCGGGCTTATGAAAAAGGAATGTTGCTGATCATAGACGCGGGGATATTTTACGAATTCGTCCCTGCCGATGAGATCTTCAATGAAGATCCCACCCGTTTAAAACTGACCGAGGTCGAGAAAGGGGTCAATTATGCAGTCATCATCAATTCGAACGCCGGACTTTGGGGCTACAATATCGGGGACACCGTCGAGTTCGTCTCCACAGACCCTTATCGGGTCATTGTCACGGGCAGGATCAAACACTTCACTTCCGCTTTTGGAGAACATGTTATCGCCCATGAGGTGGAGGGAGCCATGCAGAAGGCCATTCAAACCGAATCCGCAGAGGTGGTCGAATTCACAGTGGCACCTCAGATGGAAACCCCCGGGAATGAGCGGCCCTATCACGAATGGTTCATTGAGTTCGCCCGAAAGCCGGAAAATATATACAATTTCAGACAAGCCCTCGAGCAGGAGCTCATGAACCGGAATGTCTATTACAAAGAATTGATCGAGGGCGGTATACTTCAACCCCTTCGGATCCGTTTTATAAAACGGGGAGGCTTTAATGCTTATATGGCCTCCAAGGGAAAACTCGGCGGCCAGAACAAAGTTCCCCACCTGGCTGACGACAGGAGGATCGTTGATGATCTCGTTGAATGGGAGGACCCCATCACCCACCAAACTGAATAAAGCGGGCCTATTTTCCATGTTCGATCCTGAACGTCAGCCCCACCGAACAGATCCACTTTTGACCAGCGCATTTATACTCATCTTCATCCTTGCCCACTTCCCTTTTCAACAAGACCTGTTCGGTCAAGCTCGGAACGGGAACGCATTGGAGCTTTCCAAAAGCAGGATCGAACTCGGGGAATTAAAGGCCGATGATAAACGCTACGAGGACATCATCATTGAAAATCCTACTGCAGATACGGTTGTTCTCTTACGGACTTCCCGACACCGGCGAATCCGGACACGATTCTCCGACAGGCGGATACCACCCGGTGCTAAAAGCACCTTACGGATCAAGTACAACCCCCGAAAGACGGGCGCCTTCAGAAAGACCATAAAAGTCCATTCCAGCGCATCGAAGAGACCAGTCCAGGCGGTGATCACCGGAGAGGTCCTGGAATTGCCGAGCGACCCCACAAAAGCATGTCCCGACTTCGGCGGGCGATCACCATCCGATAAAAAGCGCTCAGCGTTCATGGAACGATACGGAAGCCGTCTCGATACCCAGATCCATACACCCTCCCGGACAAGGGATCAAAACCGGGCCACCGAACAGGAACGGAAAAAGGGATACAAGCCAGGGAACGAGGAAAAGGGGACGACCCGGGATGAAACCGCTTACGAGCACCTGCCGACCGATCGATACAAGCCCAATAATGTGGTCTTTCTCGTTGATGTTTCCCTTTCCATGGGAAAAGAGCACAAGTTAGACTTACTGAAAGCAGGTATGAAAGACCTTCTGGGCATCCTTCGGGACATAGACCGGATCGGCCTCGTGTCCTATTCCACCGATCCCGAAGTGTTGGTAGCATCCGTTCCGGCCGATCAGAAACATCGGATCGGGAATGCCATAGAAAAGATAGACGCAGGTGGTACAACGGCAGGGAAGGCGGGTATAAGGGAAGCTTATCGACAGGCCCGCCGGAATTATATAAATAAAGGCAACAACCAGGTCATCATAGCCACGGACGGGGCGTTCAACAACGACCCTGAAGGCGTCATTCGGATGGTCCAGCGAAACGCTGACAACGGGATCGGGATCTCCGTCCTCGGGATCCGGAACGAGGAATGGACGGAATCCTCCATGAAAAAGATCGCCCGGAAAGGGCAGGGGACCTATATCCACCTGCGGGATTCAAGCGAAGCTGGAGACCGTTTGGTGCAGGAGATCAAGGAAAGGAGCAGAAAATAAAGGCTCTATCAACCCTTCTCATCCCACTTCAGGGTCTTAAGGAGATGGTCGATATCCTTCCGGAGAAAATCGACCACGGGCTCGAGAGAGTCTGCATTGGGGCGTGCATGGAAATAGAGGGAACCCCGAAGGAAATGTTCGTTGCTGTCCGTGACGTGAAACTGGATAGGAGTGGCCACATTCCCCTTCAGCGAATAGATCATGCCATAAGCATCGGAACTATCGTAGGTGAAAGACCTGGTATCGATCTCGGATGCTTTGATGTGGTGCGTATAAACGAGCTGGTGGGAATCCTCCAGGTATTTTTTGAGATCCCCATTGACCGATCGGTAAGTAAGGTGGACCGTCGCACGCATACGCGGCACCACCAGGTCGTACCAACATTTTCGGATAGTCGATGTGTCCGAACTGTCCTGTACCAGAACAGCATACTCCGGATATTCGAAAGAGAAGGGACAGGGTTCCTGATACTCCTGGTATTCATGAGCCGGTGTCTCGATCCTCAAATGCCCGAAAGGCCGGGGCACCGGATCAGGGCCACAGCTGCTTGATCCGAGAACACAGAAGACCAGGAAAAGCAAGGACCCGGCCGTTCTAATACCGGAGCTGCCAGGTCCCTTTTGCTTTCCCCCTTTTCCCCACAATAACTTTCCCATGTGCTTTTTTAGCTTAGAAAGCCATTCCGAGACCCCAAGGGGCCCTTAAAAGGGGAGGTCATCTTCAGCCTCCTCATTCCCGGATTGAGCACCCGACGGCTCTCCCGCGGCCGATCCCTCGGAAGCTCCTGCGGTCTCCTGACCCGGACCGGTCCCGGCGGAGCCACCTCCCTGATTCCTTTTTCCAAGCATGGACATGCTCAGGCCACGGATCTTGGTAAAGAACTTTTCGTTGCCTTCATTGTCCTGGAAGCGGTCCGTTCGGATCGTCCCTTCTATGAAGACCGTATCCCCTTTGGAGAGATACTGCTCCGCGATCTCGGCCTGTCGATTCCAGAGATCGACCTTGTGCCATTCTGTCCTTTCCTGCCTTTCCCCATTCTTGTCTTTGTAGGTCTCGGTGGTCGCAACGTTCAGTTTCGCCACGACAGCACCGCCTTCAAGGTGCTTTACCTCCGGGTCCTGACCGAGGTTCCCGAGGAGGATGACTTTGTTGACGCCTCTCATTTTCTTGGATTTTTTATGCGTTGAGAATTCAGATTGTTCGTTACAAAGGTACGGGGATATGGGGGCAGAGTTATCCGGATAACGGCGATCTTTCCAGGAATTTCAAAAGCAAACGGGGTAGTGCGTATGCCTCGATCTTTTCATAAGGGACCCGGAACATTTTTCCCCTGGAGGAAAAGTGGTCTGGATCCTTACGAAGCTCCCAGAAGCGCGCAATGATCCGTTGGTGGGTCAATTCATGCGTGTATTCCAGCGGCCGGGCGGATATTTTTCCTCGTTTACCCCCGATCTCCAAAAAGTCAGGGTGTTCTTCCAGTTTCTTCCGACCCGTCCTCCTTTCCGTTTCAATAAGCGGGAATTCGTACAACCCCTTCCAGATATCATCCCGATCCCGCTTTTGAAGGTAAAGGCCGCCTTCCTCCCGGATGATCAGATAATTGAAAAATCGGCGCCTTTTTTTCCTTTTGGGGCTTTTAACAGGAATCCTGTTCACGATCCCTTTTTGATGGGCAACACAATTTTCTCTGAATGGGCAGCTTTGGCAAAGGGGCTTAACGGGTTTACAATGCAAAGCACCGAATTCCATGATGGCCTGATTGAAGCGGCCCGGATCCTTCCGGTCGATCAGCCCCCGGGCCCATTCGTGTAATTGCTTTTGCCCGGTCGTGCTATCAATGGGCCCCTCCATTCCGTATAATCTGGCAAGGACCCTTTTCACATTCCCATCAAGCACGGGTCTTGCTTCATCAAAGCAAAAGGATGCAATAGCCGAGGCCGTATAATCCCCGACCCCTTTTAGGACAAGCAGGTCCTCGTAATTATCAGGGAATTCACCATTCCGCTCATGGGCCAAATAATGGGCGGTAGCATGGAGATTCCGGGCTCGATTATAATAACCGAGCCCCTGCCAAAGGCGCATCACCCGATCAAGAGAAGCATCAGCGAGGTCCTGGACGGTCGGGAATTCCCAAATAAAACGCGCATAGTACGTTTTCCCCTGGTCAACGCGGGTTTGTTGAAGAATGACCTCCGAAAGCCATACTCTGTACGGATCCCTCGTTCTTCGCCAGGGAAGATCCCTTTTATGATCCTCATACCAAGCATTTAATCTCTTGAAAAACGCCATTCGCCCCATGCTTTTGTCAATTAATTGACGGAAGTCCAAAATTCATCGAAAAACTATCTACCATGGGCTCAAATAGGTATATATTTGCGCTCAGCCAAATCCCAGAGGGATAGGGTCGTGAACAAAACAATCGAAATTCTTACCGAACCAAAAAATAATCAGCTATGACGAAAGCGGATCTGATCGCACGGATCTCAGAGGAGACGGGCATTGAAAAAGTGAATGTTCGCTCAGTCCTGGAATCGTCCATGAAAAACATCAAGGAGGCCCTGACCAACAATGAGAACGTTTACCTTCGGGGCTTTGGAAGCTTTATCGTGAAGAAGCGGGCAGAGAAGACCGGCCGGAACATTTCCAAGAACACGTCCATGATCATTCCGGCTCATAATATTCCTTCCTTCAAGCCCAGTAAAAAATTCGTCCAGAAGGTGAAGGACAACGTTCCGGTCAAGGAGAATTCCAAAAAGAAAGAAAAAGCCGTTTAACAACGAAAGACCAAAAGAAAGGAGTGGGTCATGACAAAAGCGGACCTGATCGCAAGGATCTCGGAGGAGACCGGCATTGAAAAAGTGGAAGTACGTTCTGTGCTGGAGTCGACCATGGGGCACATCAAGGAGGCCCTGGCCAACAATGAGAATGTTTACCTTCGGGGCTTTGGCAGCTTTATCGTGAAGAAACGAGCCGAGAAGACGGGCCGGAATATTTCCAAGAACACCACAATGATCATTCCGGCCCATAACATCCCTTCCTTCAAACCGAGCAAAAAGTTCGTTGAACAGGTCAAGGACAATGTTCCTGTAAAGGATTGAGATCTGTTCTTTAGACAATGTTGAGCTCAAAAGGGCGAGTTTTTTTAATAGCCGGCAGCATTTTTCTTGCGGCTATATTATATTTGTCACCCCGAACACCGGGGAGCAAAGAAGCCGCTGAAAAGGCGGGAGGGCCCGGCAGTGCAAAGGTCACCCGAGCCGTTTCCATGGTCAACAGTGGTCAGGACCCCATGAAGGGCATTCAACTCCTGAAAGAGGTGTTGGAGAAGAATCCGAGGAATGCAGAGGCGTTGTGGCATTTGGGGCGTTTTTCCATGCAAACGGGGCAAAACCGGAAAGCGTTGGAAAGGTTCGAAAAAGTGCTGAAGATCGCCCCGGAACGCTACCCCAACGTGAAGCTTTATGTCGCGCGGATATACGCCAACATGGGAAAGACCGAAAAAGGGATAAGGATCCTCGAAGAATACCGGGAAAAATCTCCCTCGGATACGCTTATCCCTTACATTAACAGAATGATCGAAAGCATTCGTGAACAAAACACATCAAAAAGTTTAGAGTAATGCCGAGCGGTAAGAAGAGAAAGCGATACAAGATCTCAACCCATAAGCGCAAAAAGCGCAGCAGAAAAAACAGGCACAAGAACAAGAAGTAGGCTGCGGACAAGACCTTACCTGTTTTTTTGACCCACACTTTTCACCTATGATGGTGAATATTCCCTGATCGTTCCGGTCTTTTTCCGATCAAGGATCAAATCATCACCTGCCCGATCTGAACCTCTAAAAAAGCGCAGGTGGACATAGAACTCGTGATCGACGCCTCCGGTGAGGAGGTGGAAATTGCCTATCTACGGGATAGGCAACTGGTAGAATACCACAAGGAGAAGAGCAACAAGGATTTCGCGGTCGGCGATTTCTACCTGGGGCGCGTAAAAAAGGTCGTCCCAAGCCTTAATGCGGCTTTTGTGGACGTTGGATACGAACGGGACGCCTTCCTCCATTATCTGGACCTCGGCCCCCAATTCGCCTCGTTGAACGCGTATGTCCAGGCCTCCCTGAAGAACAAAAAGAAAAACGGCTCCCTCTCCAAGGTCGACCTCCTGGATGATATCGACAAACACGGCAAGATGGGGGACCTCCTGTCATCGGGACAACACGTGCTGGTCCAGGTGGCGAAGGAACCCATTTCTACCAAGGGTCCACGCCTCACCTCCGAGGTCACCCTCGCCGGAAGATACTTGGTACTCGCACCTTTTAACAACAAGGTCTCCATTTCCTCCAACATTCGTGACAAAAACGAACGGGAGCGTCTCCGGAGACTCCTTATGAGCATCAAGCCGCGGAATTTCGGCGTGATCATCCGAACGGTGGCGGAGAATAAAAAAGTCGCCGACCTGGATGCAGATCTCCGCGAATTGCTCGAGCGATGGGAGGAGTGCCACCGAAAGCTGAAGACTTCCGTAAAACCTCCGAAAAAGGTCCTGGGGGAACTCAACAAGACCTCTGCCATTATCCGGGATATGCTCAATACGGATTTTACCCGGATCCACGTCAATGAAAGGGGACTATACCAGGAACTTAAGAATTATATCCGAGAGATATCGCCCGACAAAGAGAACATCGTCAAACTGTACAGTGGGCGGGCGGACATTTTTGAGCAGTTCGGTATCCACCGCCAGATCAAAGCTTCCTTTGGTCGCCACGTCCCCTTGAAGAGCGGGGCTCACCTGATCATCGAACATACCGAGGCCATGCACGTGGTGGACGTGAACAGCGGGAACCGAAAAAGCAGCGATAAGGACCAGGAACAGAATGCCCTCGAGACCAACCTGGAAGCCGCAAAAGAATTGGCCCGGATCTTTCGCCTGAGGGACATGGGCGGGATCATCGCGGTGGATTTCATCGACATGTACAACAAGGCCAATCAAAAGAAACTCTACAACACCTTCAAGGACTACCTCAAAGAGGACCGAGCCAAAAGCAATCTCCTGCCCCCCAGTAAATTCGGGGTTATCGAGGTAACCCGCGAACGGGTACGGCCCGAGACCAATATCAAAACAGCAGAGGTCTGTCCGGTATGTAATGGCACGGGCGAGAGCCAGGCGACCATTTTACTGGAGGACGAGATCGGTGAGCGAGTCCGGCATCTTGTGGAAAAAGAAAAGCATAAAAAATTGACCCTCAAGGCCCATCCATTTGTGGCCTCCCACCTCAAAAGCCCCGGATGGAATTTCCTGAAGTCCCATCAATGGAAATGGTTCATGCAATACAAAAAATGGATCCGGATCCAATCCATGTCCGCTTACCACTTTTTGGAATACCACTTTTTCAATGAGGAAGGTGAGGAAGTGGGGAAAGAGGAATGAAGGATCCCGGGATATCGGGACCAAAACCCCGGGACCTCCCGATGGCGTCTTCTTAGGTCTTACCGCGATCCCTTAACAATTGTTACTTTTACAAGCATCGCGATCCCAAGTCACAAGACCATGCATGAAGAAACCCAGGGCAAGGAGAAATTGCTGGACCGGATCGATTACCCCAAAGACCTGCGGCAACTAAGGCCGGAGGACCTGGAGCAAGTAACCCGGGAATTACGGGACCTGATCGTGGAGATCGTATCCCAGGAAGGGGGCCATTTCGGCGGTAGTTTAGGGGTAGCGGAGCTGACCGTGGCCCTCCACTACGTCTTCAACACACCGGACGACAAGCTGGTATGGGACGTTGGTCACCAGGCTTACGGCCATAAGATTCTGACCGGGCGGAAGGACCAGATGAATACCATTCGCAAGTACCAAGGGCTGAGCGGTTTTCCCAAGCGGGCGGAGAGCGAATACGACACCTTCGGGGTCGGCCATTCCTCAACCTCGATATCAGCAGCTCTGGGTATGGCCCTGGCAAGCCGGCAGGAAGGGAACCGTGAACGGCAACACGTCGCCATAATAGGAGACGGGGCAATGACCGGAGGAATGGCCTTTGAAGCCCTCGATCACGGCGGTATCGAAGACAGCAACCTGCTTGTTATCCTGAACGACAACCGGGTCTCCATCGACCCCAATACCAGCGCCCTCAAGGAATACCTGACGGATATCGCCACCTCCCATACTTACAACCGGGTTAAGGACGATATCTGGAAACTCCTCGACCGCCTCAGCTACATCGGAAAGAACGCCCAGACGATCGGCCAAAAGGTTGAACATGCGATCAAGACCAGTATCCTGAACCAAAGCAACCTCTTCGAAGCCCTCAACTTCCGCTATTTTGGTCCAACTGACGGGCACGATGTGGAACACCTGGTCAAAGTCCTCGAAGACCTCAAGGACATTCCCGGCCCCAAACTCCTCCATTGCCTCACCAAAAAAGGCAAGGGTTACGGACCGAGCGAAAGGGGGGATGAGACCAAATGGCATTCCCCCGGACTCTTCAACAAAGACACGGGTGAGATCATCAAAGTGGCCCCGGATAGCCCACAACCCCCCAAATACCAGGATGTATTCGGCCATACCATCGTGGAATTGGCCGAGGAGAACGAAAGGATCTTCGGCATAACACCGGCAATGCCTTCCGGCAGCTCCCTGAAGATCATGATGGAGGCCATGCCCGACCGCGCAATTGATGTGGGCATCGCGGAACAACATGCCGTGACCCTGGCGGCCGGTATGGCCGCCTCCGGTCATGTTCCTTTCTGCACGATCTATTCAACTTTCATGCAGCGAGGATATGACCAGGTGATCCATGATGTCGCTATTCAGGACCTTCCTGTGGTATTTTGCGTGGACCGGGCCGGAATCGTGGGCGGTGACGGCGCCACCCATCAGGGAGCTTATGATATAGCCTATATGCGCTGTATTCCCAATATGATCGTTTCCGCCCCGATGAACGAAGCCGAATTGAGAAACCTCATGTTCACCGCTCAAAAACAGCGGAAACATCCATTCTCCATCCGCTATCCACGGGGCCAGGGTGTCATGCCGGAATGGAAGACCCCGATGAAGGAGATCGGGATCGGAAAAGGACGGAACCTTCGACAGGGTTCCGACATTGCTATCCTGACCCTCGGACACCCTGGAAATGACGCTAAAGAAGCTTGTGACACGCTCGAAGCGGAAGGCGTGGAAGCAGCCCACTACGACCTCCGTTTCGTCAAACCCCTGGATGAAACCCTCCTCCACGAAGTTTTCTCAAAGTTCGACAGGGTCATTACCGTGGAGAGCGGCAGTATAATCGGGGGTATGGGAAGTGCCGTCCTCGAGTTCATGGCCAATAATGACTACAAAGCCACCGTAAGGCGCTTGGGTATTCCCGACCGGGTCATTGAACACGGCGACCCCAAAAAGCACCAAAAGGATTGCGGATTCGATGCTGAAGGCATTGCAAAAACCGCCCTCGAATTAATGGGGCGCGGAGAAGAAACGCGAAAAGAGGCCTTCGGTTAAAGGGATCGGGATCCAAACCTTTACTCTCCGTCCCCTCATCCCATTCAATGATCCCAACCGATCATAATTTAAGCAAAGGCCCCGTTGAGCCCAAGCCTCATCCTATACAAGGACCCGGAATACCTGTCCGATCAGATACAAAAGGCCGTTCAACAGGACCACTTCCAATAATCCGCTGACCTTCCCGTTTATCGGGATCTGCTGAAGCTTTATGGTCCCGATGATACCGACCAGAAAATAATTCGCCATTTTTCCAATGGATACCACATCGAGGTCTTCGCTAATGGCCGTTGCGGAACGGATCAACAGGAAAGCGGCGAGCAGATACATGAGGCTCGAACCCGTTCGATCGGAGAAACGGATCCCAACAACGATCAGGATCAGCGCGATCAAACCATAACTCAGCGTTCCGGAAGAGCGAAAAAACTCAGCACCGGACCAATTCAAGACCATCAGGACCTCACTCAGTCCACCGGCCCCGAAAAGAAGAAAAGCAAGGGCGTACCACCAGGAACCGTCCCAGAGCGCATAAAGCGAACACAAAATAAAGAAGGAAATACCGAGCCAGATACGGACCCAGTCCATGCTCTGGGAATCCACCAAACCGGGCGCATGCAGAACAATGCCCAAAATAAGAACAACGCCGGTCAGTAATCGCAAGAGAAAACGCAACTTCCGCATCATGATCAGGGGCCCTTACCGTTATTCCAAATATCGGTTATTCTATTGTGGTCGTTAATGGAACAGGGTTTTGGAGACTAATTTTGGCCCCCGGGACCGGACCTCATGATCAACACCCTCGACATTATTATTTGTATCCCCTTGGTATGGGGCGCTTTCAGAGGATTCCGAAAAGGGTTCATCATCGAGGTCTTCTCCCTCCTCGCGTTGATACTGGGCATCTACGGGGCATTAAGTTTCTCGGACCTTATATCAAAGGTCATGGCAGAGGATCTGGGACTGGAGACCCGATTCCTTCCCGTGATCGCCTTTGCCGCGACCCTCCTGGGGGTGATCATCGGGGTCTTTGTCCTGGGAAAGGCATTGGAAAAGATCGTGAATCTGCTTGCCCTGAAATTCGTGAACAAATTGCTCGGCAGTTTATTCTCGGTCCTCAAGACCGGACTGGTCCTCGGCGCACTCCTCCTCGTTCTGAAAAGTGTGGATCAACGTGCCTCCATTCTCCCGAAAAGGGTCACCGAGAATTCCCTCCTTTATCATCCCATCACCAATACCATAGAAAAAGGGATCCCGCTCCTGAACGAGCTCGATCTACTGAAAGGCGCTGATTCCGGGAAGCTCCTTTCCCTCGATGAATTCCAGCATAGCTCCCCCACCCGTGGAAACAAAACTCACCTCATCGACCATACCGAAACGTTGTAAGGCACCCACCGAATCCCCACCTCCAACAAGCGAAAAGGCCCCTTCCCGGGTAGCCTTTACGACGGATTCAGCAACGGCCCGGGTCCCCTGTTCAAAGTTCGGCTTCTCGAAAACGCCCATAGGCCCGTTCCAGAGGATACTTTTGGAACCTTCGATCACCTGACGATAGGTCTGGATGGTCTCGTTCCCAAGGTCCATCCCCATCCAACCCTCCGGGATATCATCCACCCGGCATTGGTCGGTATTGGCCTCATTGGAGAATTCATCGGCGATAATGCTATCCGTTGGAATATAGAGGTCCACCCCCCGTTCGTCCGCCTTCCTCATGATATCCTCCGCCATTTGAAGTTTGTCGGCTTCAACAACGGAATCCCCCACATTCCCGCCTCGCGCTTTTACGAAGGTATAGGTCATGCCACCCCCGATCAGCAAACGATCGATCCGCTCCAATAGCCGGAAAATGGTGTTGATCTTCCCGGAGACCTTGGTCCCCCCTATAATGCCCGTCATCGGACGCCCCGGGGTCTCCAGGATGTGGTCCAGGTTTTGGATCTCCCGCTCGATCAGGTAACCCAGCGATCTTTTATCCGCTTCAAAGAACTCGGCGATGGTGGCGGTTGACGTATGAGCCCGGTGAGCGACCCCGAACGCATCGTTGATATAAAACGTACCCAATGCCGCCAGTTCTTCACCGAAATTTTGATCGCCTTCCTTTTCTTCCGGATGGAAGCGGAGGTTCTCCAACAAAAGGACTTCCCCGGGCTTGAGTTGATCGGCTTTATGGCGGGCAATATCACCGATACAATCCGGAGCAAAATGAATATCGCGCCCGAGGAGTTCATTCAAGCGGGGGATCAAATGTTTCAGGGAACAGGACTGATCGAACCCCTTTGGCCGCCCGAGGTGGGAAAGGAGGATAGCCGAACCGCCATCGTCGATGACTTTCCGAATGGTGGAAAGAGCAGCTTTGATCCTGGTCTCATCGGTGACCTCGAAGTTCTTGTCAAGCGGAACGTTCAGGTCCACTCTGATGAGCACCTTCTTACCCGACAGGTCATGATCCTCTATCCGTCCCATGAAAATGCAATCTTCGATTGGTTGGACACAATAAAAAACGCTTCATCGGGCCATCCATCAAAAAGTGAGCATGCTTTGAACGATCTTCCCGATCCAATGGCCCATCATTTCTAAAACCCCCACCAGTAGGAAAACTACGCGGAAGCACGGGAGGCAAAATTAAGTTTTCTTTAAGAATGAAAAAGACCCTCCTTTTCCGGCTTATATCATAGCTTTGCAGAAGGCCTGAAACAGCGATCCATGTTCTTTTCCACGATCAAAGAGCACCCGAGCGCTACTGAACGAATTTTGACCTCCCTTCAAGAGGACCGGCTCGGTCATGCTTTATTGTTGACAGGGCCCCGCGGTTCTGGCCAACTACCCCTGGCCCTGGCCCTGGCCCGCTATCTCCATTGCGAACGACCCGACGGGCAGGATGCTTGCGGCCAATGCCCCGCCTGTAAAAAACACAACAACCTGGCCCACCCGGACCTGCACTTCAGTTTTCCGATCGTCCTGAACAAAAAGGAAGGGGTCGAAGTGGCGGACGACCGCATCGATCAGTGGCGGGAAGCCGTACAGGAGAACCCTTATCTGAACGGACCCGAATGGCACAGAAAACTCGGCAATGAGAACAAACAAGGTACGATCGGGGTGGCGGAGAGCACAGCGATCGTAAAAAAGCTCAACCTAAAAGCTTACGAAGGCGGCTATAAGGCACTGATAATGTGGCATCCGGAACGGATGAACCAAGAGGCTGCCAACAAGCTCCTCAAAATCCTTGAAGAACCCCCGCCCAAAACCGTTTTCGTGCTCATCAGCAACGATCCCGGAGCCCTCCTTCCAACGATCCGCTCCAGGACCCAGGTCATCAGGCTTGGTAAAGCCCCGGATGAAGCGGTGGCCAATAAGCTCATCGAAGAGCTTGGGCTGGAACCCCAACAAGCTCACGATATCGCCCGGGTGGCTGACGGTGACCAGGGTTTGGCGATCCAAATGGGCCGGGCGGACGAGGACCCTTCCCACCTCGAGACCTTTGCCAACTGGATGCGCATTTGCTACAAAAAGGATATCCGCGGGGCTATGGATTGGGTCGAGGAGATGGGCCGAAAAGGGCGGGAGGAACTGAAGCAATTCCTCAGTTACGGGCTCCACATGACCAGGCAATGTTTGGCCGGTAATCTGGCCGGGACGGAACTGATGAGGCTCGATCAGGAAGAGATGGACTTTGCCGGGAATTTCCGAAAAGTGCTGACCCCCTCAAAGATCCAACCCTTGATGGCCCACTTGAACCAGGCGATCCTCCATCTTGAGCGGAACGGCCATGCCAGGATCGTGCTGCTGGACCTGTCCTTCGAGGTCTTCGAGGACCTTAAAAAAAAGCAATAGCGTCCGGAGAAAACCGGGCCGCGTGATTTTTCCTACAGGGATCCACAAGGTCCTGTTATTTTTGAGAATCCAAGACCGAATTCCCGATGACCTATGAGCTGTGCTGGTTGTTCAAAGAACAAGACCGTTGACGGAAAACCCCGGGGATGCAGAGGAAACGGGAACTGCGAAATGGGGTGTGATGCCAAGCTCGATGTTTTCGACTGGCTCGCGGACGTAGCCCCGCCCGACGGGAAGGAACCCTTCGACTGTGTTGAGGTCCGCTTCAAGAACGAACGGAAAGATTTCTACCGGAACGTAGAAGGCGTCCAACTTCACAAGGGCGATGTGGTCGTCGTGGAAGCAACGCAGGGCCACGATGTCGGCGTGGTTTCGCTGGCAGGCGAACTGGTGCGGCTCCAAATGCAAAAAAAAGGGATGGACCCCGCTTCTTCGGATATCGGTCACGTCCTCCGAAAAGCCGAAGAGCAGGATATTCAACAATGGCGATCCGCCCGGGAAAAGGAGGACAAAGCCCAACAGATCGCCATTCAAAGGGCAAGGGAACTTGGCCTGGACATGAAGATAAGCGACGTCGAATACCGGGGGGACGAGAAAAAGGCCACCTTTTTCTATACCGCGGATAATCGGGTCGATTTCCGGGAGCTGGTCAAGATCCTCGCAGGCGAGCTCAAGACCCGGATCGAGATGCATCAGATCGGAGCCCGCCAGGAAGCTGCCAAGATCGGGGGGATCGGGACCTGCGGGCGCCCATTGTGCTGTTCCACCTGGTTAACGGATTTCAGAAGCGTCTCCACGAGTGCAGCCCGATACCAGCAACTCTCCCTGAACCCGGAAAAGCTGGCGGGTCAGTGTGGCAAACTGAAATGTTGCCTGAACTTTGAGCTCGATATGTACCTGGAAGCCCTTCAAGGCTTCCCCGACCCCAAGCGAAAACTGATCACTCAACAAGGCATAGCGACCCATTTCAAGACCGATATATTCAAGGGGGAAGTGTGGTACATCTACGAGAAAAACAGCAATGATCCGGTCCCTCTTTCTGTAGCACGGGTCAACCAGATCATTGCGATGAACGATGCGGATCGTTATCCGGCCACCCTCGAGGAAATCAAAGAAAACAGCGGAAAAGACCACCGATCCGAAAAGGACCTGGCCGACCAGGAATCCATTACCCGCTTCGATGCTGTTCGGAAAAAGGATCGGAAGGGAAGACAAAAGAAGCATTCGGGCAAAGACCAGGGGGCGAGTCCAAAAGAGGTCCCGCAAAATTCCGGCTCCCATTGAAAGAAGGTTTAGCGGAGCAGCTCAAAAGGGGCACCATAAGGACCCTCCTGTGTTGCGGGGTCGCATTGATCGCGATGGCGTGTGGTGAGGACAATGCCATTTACCAGGAAACCCGGCGCATCGAAGACCAAAAGTGGGCGCTGGAAGACAGCCTTCAGTTTTCGTTCCAGATCCAGGACACCCTACGGTCTTACAATTTCTACCTCCTTTTCCGCCACAACGCGGATTACCCCTACCGGAACCTCTACACGTTCATCAGGACCGAATTCCCGAACAACAAGACGCGAATCGATACGGTGGGCGTAATGCTGGCGGATGAAAAAGGCAACTGGAAAGGAGAGGGATTCGGATACACCCTCGACAATGAGATCCTTTATATCTACAACCGCCGTTTCCCGCTTACCGGGGACTACGAGGTTTCCATTCAACACGCCATGCGGGATGACTCCCTGAACGGGGTCGAGGATGTCGGATTAAAGGTGGAGGAAATGCGAGTCCCCGATAAAAAGGCCGATTGATCCCATCCAAAAACAATGAGGCTTGAAAGATCCTGAACAAAAAGTTTTTTCTTTGCGCCGGGGAACGGATCGTTCCTCCCCATGCCACCTTTCACTGGCTCCGTAGCTCAACTGGATAGAGCATCTGACTTCGGATCAGAGGGTTGAGGGTTCGAATCCTTCCGGAGTCACTGGTTTTCAGCAAATTAATAGAGGCACCTTTGCTTGCCTCATTTTATTTGCATACGATTTGCCATACAACTTTCCCAATTCAGGGTTGCTTTCCAAAGCATCTTAAGGTTTTTTTCAAACCCTGATCCGATTCCCCGATCTTTTCTACTTTCGTTGTGCTTTGGTGAACCTCTAAGGAGGTTTGAAAAAGGGAATCCGGTGCGAATCCGGAGCTGTCCCCGCAGCTGTGAGCTCCGAGGAGCTTTTCGTAGCATCTGCCACTGTTCGGTCCAGTCGAACGGGAAGGCCACGAAAAGTGGAGCGAGCCAGAAGACCTGCCAAAGCTTTGAACGTCGCTTGCTTTCGGGTGAAAAGCAAAGGCCGTTCTTCCCCCAAGGCGGTCTTTCTTCTTCCATCTGAGAGCATACGCGCTTTTGTTGCATTCAAG
>CAYVSK010000019.1:0-213 GCA_964453635.1 uncultured Weeksellaceae bacterium
GGGGGTTAAGTTAATACTTTCACGAACTGGGAGCTGCGGAAGCAACCCAGGAAGAAAAGGCCTTAAGTCCTTCAGGTAACGGGGTTTTCGGGTCGTAGCCCAGCAAGCGCTGTGCTTTTTCGATCGAGGCGTAGGTGTGGCTCACATCACCGGGCTGGGTCTCGGTGTATTCCCGTTTGGCTTTTTTGTTGAGTGCCCCTTCGAGAGAAGCGA
>CAYVSK010000019.1:262-37118 GCA_964453635.1 uncultured Weeksellaceae bacterium
TGGCCTTCGAGAATTTGTGTATGGCAAGGTCTGGTCGTTGTCGCGGACCGTATACCGTAAAATAGCGCAAGTTGATGGTGGATAATCCGTAGAGGTGATGGTAGGTGTGGATCAGTTGCTCACAAGCCAGCTTTGTGGCGGCATACACCGAAATGGGTTTGTTCAGGGGCTGGTCCTCCCGAAACACATTGCCGGGGGTTTCCCCGTATACCGATGAACTCGAGGCAAAAATGAGGTCATGGGTGCCATGGCGCTGCATGGCCGAGAGGATCCTTTCCGTTCCCCGGATGTTCACATCGATGTATTCGGGTGGGTCCTCCAGGGAAGGACGAACTCCAGCCTTCGCGGCCAGGTGAAAGACCGTTCCGACCGGGTGTTCCTCAAAGATCCGATCGAGAAGCGCCTGGTCCCGGATATCCCCCTCGAAGAAGTGAAAATCCGGATAAGCCTTTAGGGTCAGGAGGTTTTCCGCTTTTATGGCAGGATCGTAAAAGGGATCCAGGTTGTCGATCCCGATCAGTTCGTGGCCTTCAGCGAGGAGATATTCCCCCAGGTGCGACCCAATGAATCCCGCACAGCCCGTTAGGAGTATTTTGTCCTTGCTCATGTCACGGATCGATGCTGTTGGGTATTAGGTCTTGCGTCGTGGCCAATAGGCATTGGGCAATACACTGATAAGCTCCATCCATTTTCTCTCCCAACAGTAGCCTCAGAACTTCGTCCGGACCTTCCTTTTCAGCTTGCTCCGTTTCTTGAATATCGAGCGTTTGGAGTCGTAGAAGCTACTCCGGCTCTGGATGACGAAACCAACGGTGATATTGGCCATGACGTAGCTGTCGGTGTGGTTTGGGTCGCCTCGTTTTTGACCCGGACCGTAATTCGCCCGGGGCGGGAGGTCCTTGTCCTCGGCATAGACCTCATCAGTACGGTTCGATAGCTTACGGGCCAGTTCACTGTCCAATTCCTCGGGGTCGGGATAAGTGGTGGAGACGTCATCGAGGTAATCGGTGAAGGTATGGCGCCAGGACAATTCGAAACCAAAGCGGTATTTGTTCTTGTAGGAAAAAAAGAAGCCTGCTCCGTTCGGAATGGCAAAGGAGATCTTGGGATAAGGCTGATCCTGCCCCTCGGTCTTCAGGGGGCGCAGGTTGTGCCACTCCCCGTCCAACTGGGCCTGGGGGTTGTGGTAGAACGCGGCCCCGCCGGCAAAGATATAACCCCGCAGGGCAAGGATATAGCGGCCGGTATTGCCGACATCGGGGTTGTGGTAAAAATAAAAGTCAGCGCGCGTAGTGAGTTCGAACACGTCGTTGCGGAAAGAAAGGTTGCGACCGACCCGTGCCGGATTGGTGGAGAGGGCGTCATCCCCGCTTATGCGGAAATATTTCAGGCTTGCCGTAGCGGCAAGCAGCGGATCGAATCGTTTCCTGTAATATCCCCCTATGGTATAGCGGGTCTTCGGGAGTTTCATGTCCATGATGAAATCCCGCCGGGGTTTTTCCTTGCCCCCCATTTCACCGAGGTAATTGGAAGCCCCGATATGGACCCCGTAATCCTGACCGTACTGGGCCGAGAGGGGGCCTGAACAGAAAAAGAGGGTCGCTATGAGCAGGATGCAGGTTCGGAGCATATACGCTTACATAGAAACAAAAGTAGAAAAATTCCCGATCCTTGTCCTTTAACGACGGCTAAAAAGCCTGTGGAGTTGTCTGCCGCCAGGGTTAGTGCCTGGGATCGGTCGCACCTGCCCACCTGCACACTTTCTCACCTTTCCGTTCGCACGGATCTTTGGAAAAAAGCCCCCTATCCGTTTCCGCCGTTTTCCTGCTTTTCCTTTTCCATCCGTTCTTTGACCCTTTCCAGGTCCATCATCTCGTCGCGCAAACGTGCAGCCTCGAGGAAGTCCTCCTTTTTGGCGGCCTCTTCCATGGCTTGCTGGGTGGAATCGATGCTCTTTTGCAGGGTCTCGAGGTTCATGTACTGAACGACGGGGTCGGCGGCTGTTCGGGTGTTTTCTGTCGGACCAGCGTAAGCTTTGGGTTCAGTGGGTTGTTTTTCCTCGTTCGGGTCGGCCACGGCGGTTTGGTCCATGACACTGTCTTTCGATTTGACGATGGGCTTTGGGGTGATGTTGTGTTTCTCGTTGTAGGCGAGCTGTTTCTCGCGTCGCCGGTAGGTCTCTTCGATCGTCCGCTGCATGGAATCAGTGACCGTGTCGGCGTACATGAGCACTTTTCCTTTGAGGTGGCGGGCGGCGCGGCCGGCGGTTTGTGTGAGGGAGCGTTCGGAACGGAGAAAGCCTTCTTTGTCGGCGTCCATGATGACGACCATGGATACCTCTGGCAGGTCCAGCCCTTCTCTGAGCAGGTTGACCCCGATGAGGACGTCGAACATGCCCAGGCGCAGCTGACGGAGGATCTCCACCCGCTCCTGGGTGTCGATATCGGAGTGAATGTAGCGGCACCGCACACCGGAACGGTCGAGGTGGTCCGATAGGTCCTCGGCCATGCGCTTGGTCAGGGTGGTGACGAGCACGCGCTCTTCCAGGTCGCTCTTTTTGGCGATCTCCTCCATAAGGTCATCGATCTGGTGCTGGGTCGGGCGGACCTCGATCTCGGGCTCGGGAAGGCCGGTCGGGCGGATCACCTGTTCCACGAGGACGCCGCCCGAACGTTGTAGCTCGAATTCAGCCGGTGTCGCGCTCACATAGATGGTCTGGTTCATGAGCTCGTCGAATTCCTCGAACTTCAGGGGGCGGTTGTCCAGGGCGGCCGGCAGTCGGAATCCGTACTCCACGAGGTTGGATTTCCGCGAGCGATCACCCCCGTACATTCCGTGGATCTGGGGAATGGTGACGTGGCTCTCGTCGATGACCATCAGGTAGTCGTCCGGGAAATAATCCAAAAGGCAAAAGGGGCGTTGGCCGGGCTCCCGACGGTCAAAATAGCGCGAATAGTTCTCGATGCCTGCACAGTAGCCCAGTTCCTGCAGCATCTCGAGGTCGTAATTGACGCGTTCATCCAGTCGCTTTGCTTCCACATCACAACCATGGTCCTTGAAGTATTGAATCCGGTCGGCCAGATCGGACCGAATCTCGTCCATGGCCATTTCCATGGTGTCTTTGCTGGTGACGAAGATGTTGGCCGGGTAAATGTTGACCGAGCCCATTTCGCCCATGGTGGTGCCATTGATGGGGTCGAGCAGCTCGATGCTGTCGATCTCATCCCCCCAGAAGGAAACGCGGATGCCCGAATCCGCATAGGCGAAGTAGATATCCACCGTATCGCCGTTCACCCGGAATTGGCCCCTGGCGAGCTCCCGCTCTGTGCGTGCGTAAAGACTGTCCACAAGCTTCCGCAGGAACGTATTGCGGGGGATGGTCTGCCCGGTATGGACCTGGATCATGTTGCGGTAGAACTCGTTGGGGTTCCCGATCCCGTAAATGCAGGATACCGAAGAGACCACGATCACATCCCGGCGGCCGGAGAGGAGGGAAGAGGTGGCGCTCAACCGCAGCTTTTCGATCTCGTCGTTGATCGAGAGGTCCTTCTCGATGTAGGTGTCGGTGGTGGGTAGGTAAGCTTCAGGTTGGTAGTAGTCGTAGTAGGAGACGAAGTATTCCACGGCATTGTCGGGGAAGAATTGTTTGAATTCGCCATAAAGCTGAGCGGCCAGGGTCTTGTTGTGGGAGAGGACGAGGGTGGGGCGCTCCACCTCCTGGATCACGTTGGCCACCGTGAAGGTCTTCCCGGAGCCGGTCACCCCCAAAAGGGTCTGGTCCTTGTCGCCCCGTTTGATACCGGCGCTGAGTTGTTCGATGGCCTCCGGTTGATCGCCCGTCGGGGTAAAGCTGGATGTGAGTTGGAATTTCATGCGATCGCTCTTCCTTCCTTTTTCTTTTGTTGAACGTATTTATTGCTTGTCCGCAAATTCCAGTTCTTTATCCCCTGATCGTAAAGCTTTATTGAACGAGCTCATAATCATAACCGTTAAATTTGTTCTATGCTCAAGCACAAGTTCCTCGAATATCTCGATATTACCAAACTCTTTAAAAAGAGCCAAACGCGGAATATCAACCTCCGCTTTATGCATGGTATCAACAGGATCTCGATATTTATGTTCATGATCTGTTTGATCATCATGTTGGTCAAATTCCTTTCCTGACCACGGTTCCTTTTTTGGTTTTCAAATACTTCCTATAGCCAAAATGTCGGGGGAAATTTTCGTTGGGAGCTCCTGCTTTTGGAGACCACCTCGACCATCACTCCCAACGCTCCCCTATTGGCCACTTCGCTATTTCGCCACTTTACCACTTGGCCATCACCCAACCTCCAACAACAACCCTTTTAGGTAGCTCCCTTCCGGGTGGTAGATCTTCACCGGATGGTCCGCCGGTTGACTGAGCTGGGAAAGGATGCGGATGGGGCGGCCAGTCTCGATGGCAGCGGCCCGGATCGTATCGGAAAAAAGGCGGCGGTCGACGATCTGGGAGCAAGAGAAGGTGAGGAGGAAGCCGCCCGGCCGGAGGGCCTCCATGGCCATGTTGTTGATCCGTTTGTAGCCTTGTACGGCTTGGTGTTTGGTCTTTGGGCTCCGGGCGAAGGAAGGGGGGTCGAGAATGACGAGATCGCTGCTCCGGTTCTTTTCCTTGAGGTATTCCTTGGCGTCTTCCTGAATGGTTTCCTGGAGCTGATCGTAGCCGTTCAGGGCCATGTTCGTGCGGGCCATTTCCAGGGCCTGCGCTGAGCTGTCCAGTGATCGCACGTGTTTGGCTCCGCCGGCTGCTGCATTTACCGAGAACCCTCCGGAATAGGCGTATATGTCCAGCACCTCCCGGTCTTTGGCCAGGTGTCGGACCCATGCCCGGTTCTCGCGCTGGTCGATAAAGAAGCCGGTTTTCTGACCCCGTTTCAGGTCCACGCGGAATTGCAGTCCATTCTCCTTCACATCCACACTTTCCGGGGTCTCTCCCAGTAGCGCTATTGGAGGGGCTCCCTGGCCCCGGGCCCATTGGCCGCGAACCCCGTTGATCTCGATGGGTGCATTGTTCTTCAGGAGCTCGGCCAGGGTCTCTCTTAACCGGTACATCCCCGGATCGTAGAAGCGCATGACGGCCTGGTCCCCGTATATATCGACGATCAACCCGGGCATGTCATCTCCTTCGGCGTTGATCAAACGGAAAAGGTCCGTATCCGCTCGTCCAAGCAAGCCTGTGGCCTTTCGAAGGGTCCATGCGCGCGTCAGGCGTTCCTTCCAAAGGGTCGATTCTGCCGGGGTCTCCTGAAAGGAGAAAACGCGCACCGGGATGGGGCTATCCGCCTCGTAGTGACCGGTCCCGAGAAAGGCCCCTTTGTTCGAGTATAGGTCCACGACATCGCCGTTGCCGGGTTCCCCTTCGATCTTCTTGATGGCGCCCGAATAAACGATGGGATGAAAACGCTGGAGGGAACGTTCCTTTTTGGTCTTGAGAATGATCCTCGGACGGTCGGACATAAGGGAGCGAATCTGTGATGAAGCGCAAAGATGAACGATATTGTTAATTTTGGGCCCACTTCGGGGGAAGGTCCCCGGGGTTTTTCCACAAAAGAAGCCGGCCATGTTGATCCTACTCTCCCCTGCCAAGCGGTTGTCCATGGACGGCCAGGATGCTGGCCTGGAAACGACCGAGCCCCGCTTTATGGAGGAGGCCGGCGAATTGGTCAATATACTCCGCAATTACGACCCCTCGGAGTTGGCGAGCCTCATGAACGTGAGCAACGAGATCGCCGAGCTGAACCACGAGCGCTTTGCTCGCTGGAGCAAGGACCTTGACAATGCGGAAGCTGCTCCTGCGCTCCTTGCTTTTCAGGGAGATGTTTACCGGGAACTTGCGGCGCACAAAATGGGGCGGGAGGATCTGGCTTTCGCGCAGGAGCATGTGCGGATCCTTTCCGGTTTGTACGGAGTGCTCCGGCCCCTCGATCGGATGCAGCCCTACCGCCTGGAAATGAGCACAAAGCTTGAAAATTCGGCCGGGAAGGACCTTTATGCGTTCTGGGGCAACAGGATAACGGATGCTTTGGCGGAAGATATGGAGGAAAAAGGGGAGGAGGTTCTCCTGGACCTTGCATCCAAAGAGTATTTTAAGGCAGTCCAGCCCGACCGGCTCGGTGGAAAACTGATCCGCCCCGTTTTCAAAGAGAACAAGGGAGGCAAATACAAGGTCGTGGCGATCAATGCAAAGCGGGCCCGGGGCATGATGACGCGATACGTGATCGAGGAACGAATAACCCGGCCGGCGGACCTGAAAGGGTTCGATCGGGATGGGTATCTATATAACGAGGAATTGTCAGATGATGTGGAATGGGTCTTCACCAAGGGATAGAAGGGAGGATCCAGGATCGTTAAAAGAGTCAATACCATGAAAGCAGTAAGTTGCGTGATCGCGGTCGTTGTACTCGGGGGGCTGTGCTCCGTCGAGATGAAGGGGCAATCCGGCCATACCGGTGATCTTGAAGGAAAATACGGAGAGAACCAAAAACGCTTCCAGCACGATTTCCACAGCCACGGTCCGCCTTTCCGCTCGGGTTCCGGAAGACCGGGCAAGGAATACTGGCAGAACGCTGCCGATTACGAGATCGATGTGGAATTGAAGGAAGAGGAGCACATGATCTCGGGGTCGCTGACCATTACCTATACCAACAACAGCCCGCACGACCTGGATTTCCTTTGGCTGCAACTGGAACAGAACAAGTTCCGCCCCGACTCCCGGGGGCGGAAAACAACCCGCTGGAACGGTTCCCGTTTCCGGGGGGATACCACCCAGGGATATGGTCTTAGCAACGTTCGTGTGAATCACCAGGGGAGTTCCTACGAAGCGGATTACTCCATTTATGATACGCGCATGAAGGTGCGCCTGAATGACCCCCTAAAAAAGGCCGGCAATAAGCTTGAGCTGTCCATGGATTTCAAGTACGAGATCCCCAAATATGGCGCCGACCGGATGGGCCGTCTGGAGACCGAAGCGGGCTGGATCTACCAGCTCGCCCAATGGTATCCCCGCATGGCGGTATTTGACGATATCAGGGGCTGGAACAATGAACCTTACCTGGGCACGGGCGAATTCTATCTCGAATACGGGGATTTCGACCTCGAGCTGACGGTCCCCTATGATCATATCGTGGTCTCTTCCGGGGTTTTGCAGAATCCGGGGGAGGTCCTGACCGATGAACAGGAGGACCGCATGGAAAAGGCTGAAAACAGTGATACAGCGGTTCACATCATCAAGCCCGGGGAAGCAGGCGATCCTGAAAAGACCCGGCCCATGGATGATGGAAAGGTGACCTGGCACTACGTTATGGAAAATGCCCGGGATGTTTCCTGGGCTTCATCCCCGGCCTTTATTTGGGATGCGGCGAAGATCGATCCGGAAGGGGGCGATAAGGCCACAGCGATGTCCGTTTATCCCGAGGAAAGCAACGGGGATACCGCTTGGGGTCGTTCTACTGAATATCTTAAACATTCCATTGAACACTATTCTGAGCAGTGGTACCCCTATCCCTACGAGACCGCTGTGAACGTGGCCGGCAGGGTCGGGGGTATGGAATATCCCGGGCTCTCCTTCTGTAGCTGGAAGGCGACCGAGGGTGGCCTTTGGGGGGTGACCGATCACGAGTTCGGTCACATCTGGTTCCCGATGATCGTGGGAAGCAATGAACGCCTATATGCCTGGATGGACGAAGGACTGAACACCTTCATCAACCACTACAGCACACGCAATTTCAACGACGGGGAGTACGATGCCGACCTCTCCAATATGGATAAATTGGTCCCGGCTCTAACGGACGACGACCGTGAGCGGATCCATACCTACCCCGATGTGCTACAACCCAAAAACCTTGGAATGGCAGCCTATGGCAAACCGGCCGTTGGGCTTTACTTGCTGCGGGAATATGTGCTCGGTAAAAAGCGCTTTGATGAGGCTTTTCGGGCCTACATCGATCGTTGGGCATATAAACATCCGGCTCCGGCGGACTTTTTTAACACCATCGAGGATGTAGCCGGGGAGGAACTGGACTGGTTCTGGAAGAGTTGGTTCTACTCCAACGATGTGATCGATCAGGCCGTTCAGGATCTGTCCTATGTTGACGGGAGCCCGAAGAAGGGGGCCCTGATCACGGTATCGAACGAGGGGGGTGTTCCTTTGCCCCTCGAAGCCCGGATCGTCGAGGAGAATGGCGAGGAAGGGACGGTCCGGATGCCCGTGGAGATCTGGAAAAGGGGGAACGAATGGACCTTCCGCTACGAAAGCAGCAGCAAGATCGACTCCGTTCAACTGGACCCGGCCAACATCCTGCCCGACGTCAATCCGGGCAATGATGCGTGGCCTTACGGCGAATGAAATCACGCTCCAAAGCACACCAGCGAAAGCTTGCTAGGCGGATCATCTGGACCCTCATGCCGGTCGTCTTGTTGGGGACTTTTCTGGCCGGCCTTGAATACGACCTGACCCGTTGGGTGTTTACCTTTAAGCCGCTCTGGGAGGCCACCGGTGATATGGTGAACACGGTGTTCACCGTAACGGCCCTGGGCATGGTCCTGGTCGTGGTCCTCGATAACCGCGATCCCGTCAAGACCACTTCCTGGCTCTTGATCCTGCTTTTCCTGCCCTTTGTGGGTATCGTTCTCTATCTTTTCTTCGGCCGCAATTTTCGGAATGAAAAGATCTATTCCCGCAAAGAAAAGGCGGACATGAAGCGCTTAACGGATCTGGCCCAGGATCAGCTCCAGGGGCTGGACCGGGAGCAATTGAACGACCCCCGCTTGCGCCGGAAGTACAAGACCATTCGCCTCCTTCTGAACAACAGCAAGTCCCTTTTAACACGAACGAACCAGGTGAATGTTCTCAATGACGGGACGGAGACCTTCGGGGATATGCTGGAGGCCCTGGATAGAGCGGAGGACCATATCCACATGGAGTTCTACTCCTTGGCGGATGACCGCCTGGGCAATGTGTTCAAGGATCTGCTCCTGGAAAAAGCCGCTCAAGGCGTTGATGTTAAGGTCATTTACGATGTGGGGAGCTGGGGGGTGATGACCACCCGTTTTAAGCGGGAATTGATAAAGGGAGGCGTTCGCATTGAGCCCTTTATTCCGGTAAGTTTTCCTTGGTTCGCGAGCGAATTGAACAACCGGAACCATCGTAAAGTCCTCGTGGTCGATGGAAAAGAGGGATATGTGGGGGGATTGAATATTGGTGACAAATATCTGGAAGGCGATCCAATACTCGGCTATTGGCGCGATGTCCATCTCCGGGTCGAAGGGGAGGCAGTGCACAGCTTACAGGCCATTTTTCTGGTCGATTGGTATTTCGTGAGCGAGGAGTTCCTCAATGAGCACCGTCATTTTCCCGAAGTGACCGCGAAAGGGGAACATATGGTCCAGATCGTCCCCAGTGGCCCTGATTCGGATCACGCTTCGATCATGCAGGCCTTTTTCTCGGTGATATCCAATGCCGAAACCTACGTGTACATCTCCATGCCTTACTTCATTCCCAATGAAAGCATCCTTACTGCAATGAAAACGGCCGCCCTCGGGGGTGTTGATGTCCGCTTGATCCTCCCTGAGCGAGGAGACTCCTTGCTGGTGAATTTAAGTTCCAGTTCCTTTTTCGAGGAATTGCTTGAGGCTGGTGTAAAGGTTTATCTTTACCAAAAAGGTTTCAATCATAGCAAGGTGATCATGGTCGATGATGTGTTCTCCTCGGTCGGGACTTCCAATATGGACATGCGTAGTTTCCACCAGAATTTCGAGGTGAACGCCATCCTCTATGATGAGGAGACCACGAAGCGACTATCGGCGGACTTTATGAAGGACATCGAGAACAGTCGCCTGCTCGACCTTGTTGAGTTCATGGACCGATCCTATATCAGGCGTTTTAAGGAGTCCTCCGCCCGTTTGCTGGCACCGGTCCTGTAAGTCCGTATCATTCAATGGCCATTCCAGTTATATCCCGTTCTCGGGTCCACAATTATCGATTGCGCACTGTTGAGGTCTTTATTCCGCATTTGCCGGAAGCGTACGAGGGTTTTAAGATCGGGCAGTTATCCGATCTTCATCTGGGTAGCTTCAAGTATGTAAAGGCCGTGGAACGTGGTGTGGAAACGCTAATGGCTGAGGATCCGGACATGGTCCTCTTTACCGGTGACCTGGTGAACAAGCGGGTCAGGGAAGTGCGGGATCATTACCGGGCGCTTTCCTTGATCGATGCACCTTATGGGGTCTACTCCATCCTGGGCAATCACGATTACGGGGAGCGTGTGAATTGGACGAGCCGGACGGAAAAAACCCGGAACTTCATGGGAATGATCGAGGCGCATCGGTCGCTTGGTTGGGATCTCCTGTTGAACGAGAACCGGCTCATCTATAAGAACGGGGCGCCGTTGGCTGTGATCGGTGTCGAGAATTGGGGTCGGGAAAAGAAGTTCATGAAATACGGGGATATCGATGTAGCGGCCCGGCGTGTCCGGGATATCCCCACGAAGTTGCTCATGACCCATGATCCGACGCATTGGGAACACCGGGTCCGGGGGGTCCATCCCGGGATCGATCTCACTTTTGCCGGCCATACCCACGGTTTCCAGTTCGGGATCGAAGGTCGTCGAATGCGCTGGAGTCCGTCCCAATACCTTTACCGCTATTGGGCGGGCCTTTATCACGAAGAGGGCCAGTACTTATACGTGAACCGGGGTTTCGGTTATCTCCATTTTAAGGGGAGGATCGGGGTCCTTCCGGAGATCACTATGGCTATTTTGAGAAAAGGCGCCTACCGGGGCATTGAACGCAGTCAGTGGAAAAGTGTCCCGGACAACAAGGGGGGAGGCTGAGCTATTCCCTTATCTTGTAGGCAATAACGCTGTTATCCTGGAAGGTGGGAACCACCAACAGCTTCATGGAAGGGATGTATGTGTGGTCCGCTGCGTTCATCTGCCGGGCTTTGTGGTTGATAAGGGTACGGGACGACCGTTCGGGACCGACCAACTGGATCTTGCCTCGCCAATCGGAGATGAAGTAAGCGCCGTTGCCGTTGTTGCTCAGTCCGTCGATGGTCTTGTCCCGCTCGAGCGCGACGTGTTTGGAAATTTCACCGCTTGCGGGATCGATGCCGATGATCCCGGTCTTGTTGCCCACCAAAAGCTTCCCCTCCTCGAAAAGCATTCCGTTGGGGCGGTCGATCAACTTCTCTCCGCTTATCCATTCCTCAATGCCATCTTCCCGGAATCTGTAGATCTTTCCTCCCGTCATATCGGAGATGTAGATAGCCTTATCCGCTTCATTGATGGCTATATCGTTCAGGAATTCGGCTGATTCGACCTTATGGGTCTTGTGAACGACCCCCCGCTTCACTTGGATCCGATGGACCCGGTCGATGTCCGTTACGTACAATTTCCCTTTGTGGAGCGCCATGCCCTTAGGTGCGTCCAGCCCGTCGATCCATCTTCGTTCCTTCAATTCCCCGTCCGTGCTCAGTTTTGCGATGAACCCATTGCCCTGTTTGCCGGTGGGGTTGCCGGCAATACAGGAGACGTATATCACATCGTTGGCTTCATCGTAGATGGCGGATTCGGCCGTTGTCAATTTATCTTTGACCCGCCATGCTTCCTTGACCCCATCATCGAGGAAAGGTGCGGACTGCTTATCCTGGCCGGAGGCACCCGCGTAAAGGAAGAGCAATAGGGTCGAGATGAGGGAAATTCGTAACATGGTCATCTTGTCGTTTTTTCCGGATTCGGTATCCAATACCGAGGACTAATATAATAGAATTGGTGAAACCCAAATCGGGAATCCCTTTCTTCCCTCCCCGCTCATTCATTTCCGTAATAGGGGATAAGGACCTCTGTTGCCCCAAACCCGTAGCGGGCTCTGGAGGCATCAAATACCTGACAATCGTATCTTTGGCGTAGAATGCCCCGGATCTCTTCGCGGAGGATGCCTTCACCGACCCCGTGTATAAAGACCACCCGCTCGATGCGTTGATGTATAGCTCGTTCCATTTCTCTTTCAAAACGGGCTATCTGGAAGCGGATGATCTCTCCGTTGGTCATTTGCGGCCCGCGGTCGGTAAGCTCTTCAATATGGAGGTCGATCTCTCTGGCCTCGATCGCTTCACCCTTTTTTCGCTTCTTTTCTGAACCCTTTACGGGGTCATGCCCCCTTCCGAGGTATTCGTATTCACGGGCCAAATGTGCCTGGAAAGCGTCTGAACGGTCGTCCCCCAAGTTTTCCATCGACTCCTTTTGGGCTCGTTTGACCAGTTTGGTGAGCGGCCAACTCGCCTGGAACCCTTCGTCGCTGAGGACCAAGGCAGTACCATTGTGCCCTACGGCTACAACGACCCCACCACCGGTATCATCGAGAAAATCGACCCGGTCGCCTTCCTGAAACTCCATTTTTATTGGGGATTGGAATGGGATGTCTCTTGGGCAAATATACGAGATCGGAATACTCGGAGGAAATGTTGGTGTTCGGTGGAGGTGGGAAAGGGGGAGGTGAGACCGCCAGATCTCAAAGAATCCTCAATATCCAATGGTTGAAAATCCAAAGCTCCTGTTCTTTGGCATAATAGGAGCTTTGAAACATTGGAATGTCGGTCATTGAGTTTATTTGTAATTTGAATACTGAAATTTCATCCGGGTCTTTCCGAATGCGACACGAAAAGAAAAGACCTCACCGATCCATCTTCCCATGATCCGCTACGAACTAACAGCCCCGAATCGGGCCAACCATTTTCTCGAAGTGACGATGGTGGTCGAAGTGTCTGAGCAAAGCCACCTTGAACTGCAAATGCCGGCCTGGCGGCCTGGTAAATATGCGATGGCCGATCATGCTCGTTCGATCCGGAACTGGAGTGTAGTGGGGGATGGGCAGGAATGCACTTATCAAAAGCTCCGAAAGGACCGGTGGCGTGTGGATGTGGGTGATATTCGGGAATGCCGGGTGTTTTACGACTTCTATGCAGACATTATCGATGCAGGGTCCACTTACATCGACCAGGATATTTTTTACGTTAACCCTGTGAACTGTCTTTTGTACATTCCCGGTCGGGAAAATGAGGATTGTTCGGTCCAGATGCCGGACCTTCCGGAAGACTTCCGGGTCACCACCCCTATGACAAAGGATCCCGGGGGCGCTTTTCATGCCCCGGACATGCAGACCTTAATGGATAGCCCGCTTTTCGGTGGTCGGGATCTCGGGGTTCACACCTGGGAACAGCGCGGTATCCGTTTTCACCTATGGTCCCTCAATGGGAAATTACCGAGCCCGGAAGAGCTGGAGCGGGACCTCCGCCCGTGTATCGATGCTCAGGTCGACGCTTTCGGCGAATTCCCCGTGGCATCCTATCATTTTTATTATTTCCTTCTACCCTATGCCTACTTCCACGGGGTAGAACATGCCCATTGCACCACCATTGTGGCCGGGCCTGAGCCGGCCCTGAAGGATGAATATTACCAGAAACTGCTGGAGATCAGTTCCCACGAGCTCTATCACACCTGGAACGTCAAGCGCATCCGGCCGGCCGAGCTCATGCCCTACGACCTGTCCCGGGAAGGGTATACAAGGCTGGGATTCATTAATGAAGGAGTGACCTCCTACATGGGGGATCACATGTTGCTCCGTAGTGGCGTCATGGGGGAGGAGGATTACCTGAAAAAGCTGGGGGGCATGTTGACGCGCCACATCAATAATGCTGGTCGGCATGTTCGCTCCCTGGCCGAGTCCTCTTTCGATACCTGGTTGGATGGCTACAGCGATGAGACTCCGCACCGAAAGGTCTCTATATACAACGAGGGCGCTTTACTCGCATGGCTCCTCGATATCCGGATCATTGAAGGCTCGTCGGGGAAATACTCCCTGGATGATGTAATGAAAGCCCTTTACGACCGGTTCGGGAGGGTCGGTGAGGGCTTCACGATCGAAGACTTCGAGGACATTCTCGGGTCCTTCGGGGGGAAGGGGGTCATCGAGTTTTTCAGCGACCATTTTTGGGAACCGGTTGACCTGGTTGAACCGCTTGGAGAAACTTTGACCCGGATCGGGGTGATCCTGGTATCAGAGCCGTCTTCTAAGATCTCAGAGGGAAGATTTGGTTTGAAGATCAAGAAAGAAGGTGAGGCCCTTTTGGTGTCAGATCTGTTCCCGGGCTCGCCTGCTGACAGGGCCGGCCTTGCCAGAAGGGATCGGTTGGTGGCGATCGATGGGGTTGCCACAGAAGAAAGCGCAAAGCAATGGGACTACTTGTTCCAAAAAGACAAACTAACGCTCTCTATTGTCCGTCACGGAGAGCTTCGCAAAGTGGAGTTAAAGGGGGATGGTGAGCCCTGGTTTTGCAAAGTTGAACTGAGAAAGAAAAAACCCGCCGGTAAGGTCGTTCCTTCCTTATTTGATGCTTGGCTCCGAAATAAATAAATTATTGTTGGCTCATCCGCACACCGGTCCCCCTTTATTGGCCGGGGTCCTCCATATCATTGGTCCATCACAGCGATCCCACTGATCTTGACCCGCGCCCCCTTGGGAAGGGCACTTACCTCCACACAGGATCGGGTGGGGGTCCGATCCCCGAAAAAGGCCCCGTAGGCTTCGTTCACGGTCCCGAATTCACTCAGCTCCGTTACGTATATCGTGCATTGAACGAGGTCATTGACACCAAAGGCGGCTTTTTCCAAAATGGCCCGGAGGTTTTTCATGGCCTGTTCGGTCTCTTTTCCGATATCGTCATTGAGGAGCTCCCCTTTTTCAGGGTCGAGCCCGATCTGGCCGCTGATATAGAGGGTGCCGTTCACAAGGGCTCCCTGTTCGTAAGGCCCGATGGGTTGTGGAGCCTGGTCTGTGTGAATGGTCGTACGCATGGTCTTTTTTTAAGGGGTGTGGAAATACGAATTAAAAACATCAGGAAGTAAAGGCAACTTTTATCGGTAGGTGATCGTAGGGAGAAGGAATATGAAAGCAGGATGGGGGAATTTGGAAATGAACGGGCAAGAAAGGTGGATTCGCTGATCTTCAGTGTTTTTTTCCGATGTTGATTTCTTTTTCCGAAAAATTTTTTCAATTCAAAATGAAGCTTTAATCTTTCGGCCCCTGAATTTGTTATGGATCGTAGGATTTTTTCCGGGGTCTTCGTAAACCAATCGGTTTTTGAATTGTATAAGTATTGAGGAAAGACCTTTCACCCGAATACCCATCCGTGGAAACAGGGATATTGTCGAACCCTTATAACAGGAGGAGAAGAAAGTGAGACAATTAAAGATCACACAACAGATCACCGATCGCTCCACACGCTCTGTGGAGAATTATCTGATGGACATCAGCAAATACGAAATGGTCACCGCCGAGGAAGAGGTGGAGTTGGCCAAGCGTATCAAGCAGGGAGATGAAGCGGCATTGGCCCGGCTGGTCAAGGCCAACCTGCGCTTCGTCGTATCGGTGGCCAAGCAGTATCAGAACATGGGCATGACCCTGCCCGACCTCATCAATGAGGGCAATTGTGGTCTTATAAAGGCGGCTCAACGCTTTGATGAGACCCGTGGTTTCAAATTCATCTCCTACGCGGTATGGTGGATTCGGCAATCCATCCTGAAAGCGCTCGCGGAGCATTCCAGGATCATTCGTTTGCCGATCAATCAGATCGGGTCGTTGAACCGGATCAACAAGGTTTTCTCGGAGCTCGAACAGAAATACGAGCGGGATCCTTCTCCGGCTGAATTGGCCAAGAACCTTGAGGTATCGGAAAAACAAGTATCCGACACGCTCCGTAATTCAGGACGGCACGTTTCCATGGACGCGCCGCTTAAGGACGATGAGGAGTTCAGTTTAAAGGATACCCTTGAGGACAAGGAGATCCCGCGGGCGGATAACCATTCGGTGAAGAACTCTCTGCAGGAGGAGATCGATCGCTCGCTTTCCAAGCTTACGGAAAGGGAACGCTCCGTGGTCAAACTATCCTTTGGCCTCGGGATGGAGCACGAATACTCCATCGAAGAGATCGCCAATCGAATGAACATGAGCCGGGAAAATGTCCGCCGTATCAAGCGGAAGGCCATTGGTCGCTAGCGGCAACGATCCCGCGGGGCGCTTCTGAATGCTTATCTCGACAAGTAGAGGGGAAAGACTCCTGGGAACAAAAAAGGGGGCAGCGCTACAGCGTTGCCCCCTTTTTTTATGTCGATATAGGGTCACTGTGACCGCGGTTGATCTATTTCGATCTCGCCACGGTCACCTGGCCTTTATAGGTCTCTTCGCCGCTGCTGGTCTCGAGAACGACCACCCAGAAATAGCTTTCTCCGACCTCCGCTTTCTGGTCGCGATAGGGTAGCTCACCATCCCAGGCTCGTCCTGGTTCGGTAGTCTCGAAGACGACCCGGCCGGTCCTGGGATCGTGTACCGTCATCCTGAACGGGCGATCCAGCTTTTTGAGGGCCTTCGGCATGAACACATCGTTGAGGCCGTCGCCGTTCGGTGTAAATGCGGTCGGTGCAAGCAGATTGAAGGAATGCTCGACCAATATCCGCCGGGAAATCGTATCTGCACACCCGGCTTCGTTGGAGCTGATCAGGGTGGCTTCGTAAACCCCTTTGCGCTCGTAGGAATGTGAAGGGTTGGCTTGCCTGGATGTGCTACCGTCACCGAATTTCCATAAGTGATCGTTCCTGTTCTCTGTACTGGCATTGAATTCGATCATTGGCCGGATGCCTGAGCGTTTGTTCTTTTCGACAGTGAATGCCGCCTCCGGACGCTTATGGACCCGGATCATGTCCTTCCTGCTGCTTCTTCCCGAGGTCTTTTCTCCGGGAATGGAAATGGAAAGGGTCACATCGTATTGGCCGGGTTCTTCGTATCGATGGCTCGGGGATCGTTTTCTGGAGAAGCTCCCGTCCCCGAAGCGCCAGAGAAGATCGGCATCGGAAGGGACATCCGTGGGCTCGAAGCTCACCTTTTCACCTGCGCACAAAGAACGCCGTTGGGCGGTGAAGGATACCGAAATGCTACCTTCACTGCTTTCCTCCTTACTTTTTACTTCCGCACCCTCGGGCTTTTTCTCTTTTGGGTCTCCATCATAGGCTTTCGTCGTTAATTTCTCACCACGCTCCTTTTGGGGCGCTTCCTTGATCACCGGAGGCGCCTGTTCCATTTTCTCTGGGGCTTTCCTTTGCTTTTTCTCTCGCTTTTGGCCTTTTCCGATGGGTTCTGTTGCCCTTTGGTCATGCCCGGCGTTCGATCCTTCTTCAGCTTCCTTTTCGCCGGTTCTTTGTTTTTCTTCGATCGCGTTTTTCTCCGCGCGTTCAGCTACCGCTTTCTCTCCCTCACTGGAGGAATGGATAGGGGAATCCCCGAAATACAGGTAGGAAGCCAGTCCAACGACCAAGACGCTCCCGATCGCAGCAGCGTACCATTTTCGGCTGTTGCGGGGTCCTTTCCCCTGGCCGGACCGGTCCAGCCGCTCTTCAAGGGCTTCCCATCCGGAAGGGTCATAAGGGGCCTCGTATCCCTCCAGGGATTGCCTTATCCTTTCTTCGAATGCGCTTAATCTTTCAGCCATGGGTTGGTCTCTCGTTTTCCTTTCTCCCCAAGCATTTTCCGCAGGTTACGTTTGGCTTTGGCCAGGTTCGATTTGGATGTTCCGATATTGATCCCCAGCATCTCCGCTATTTCCTCATGGGAATAGTTCTCGAACACGTAGAGGTTGAACACGGTTCGGTATTTGGGCGATAATTGCTGTATCGCTTCCATCGCTTCTTTTGCCTGGAACTGCCAGTCTGCTTCCCTTTCCTTTTCCTCGACCTCCGGTTCTTCTTTTTCATTCTCCATGGTCCGGTCCGAATCATCCAGCAGAAAGTGGTCCTTTTGCTTTTTTCGGACCCGGTCGATCGCAGTATTGACCACCAATCTTCTCAACCAGCCTTCAAAGGAACCCTCACCCGTATACGAGTGGATGTTCCCAAAAGCCTTGATGAAACTGTCCTGCAGGACATCGCTCGCCTCGTCCTGATCCTTCGTATAGCGAAGGCAGACCCCCATCATCTTCCCGTAGAACATTTCGTACAGTTTCTTTTGGCTTCCCCGCTCCCCTCGCTTGCATCCTTCGATGATCCTTTCCAGTTCGTTCCCTTTATTCGATGATGCGGTCATCGGCTTTGTCATCAGTAAAGACGTGCGATCCGCCTTTGGGTTGCCTTTGCTTTAGGGGCCGGGATCTTTCTTCCTGATCCGTTGGAATTTGGCCGTAGCGAAAATAGTGGGCTGTTCGGATCCCCGCGCCTTTGTTTTCGGATCTTGTCGGTCATCCATTGGCAAAGGGAGGAAAAGATCTTTTATATTTAAGCTCCTTTTAAAAGCGGGAACCTGATAAAAAAAGCGATCATGAAAGTTACTGTAGTAGGAGCGGGGAATGTGGGTGCCACATGCGCCAATGTCCTGGCTCAGAAAGACATCATCAATGAGGTCGTCCTCCTCGATATCAAGGAAGGCGTTGCTGAAGGAAAGGCGCTCGATATGTGGGAGACGGCGCCGATCATCCCCTTTGATACCAAGACCACCGGCGTTACCAATGATTATACCCGAACGGCCGGTTCGGAGGTCGTGGTGATCACTTCAGGTATGCCGAGAAAGCCGGGTATGAGCCGGGACGACCTGATCGCGACGAACGCCGAGATCGTCAAGACCGTTACCGAGAATGCCATTGCCCAGTCCCCCGATGCACAGCTTTTGGTGGTTTCCAATCCCCTGGACGTGATGACCTACTGTACCTACCTCACTGCCGGGCTCGATCCGAGTCGCGTGTTCGGGATGGCCGGGGTCTTGGATACCGCCCGTTATCGGGCTTTTCTTGCCGAGGAGCTGAATGTTTCTCCCAAGGATATTCAGGCCCTTCTGATGGGTGGCCACGGCGATACAATGGTGCCCCTTCCTCGTTACACAACAGTTGGCGGTATTCCGGTCACCGAACTCATTGAAGCGGACAAGCTGGACCATATCCTGGAACGGACCAAGAAGGGGGGTGGTGAGATCGTCAATCAGCTCGGGACTTCCGCCTGGTATGCCCCGGGAGCTGCTGCTGCCCAAATGGTCGAATCCATCGTGCTCGATCAGAAACGGGTACTTCCGGCTTGTGCTTGGTTGCAAGGCGAATACGGCCAGGAGAACATCTACCTGGGTGTACCGGTGAAGTTGGGCAAAGGTGGTATTGAGGAGATCGTCGAAGTGGACCTCAACGAAACGGAGAAAGCGGATCTCAACAAATCGGCTGAGGCCGTGAAGGAGGTCATGGGCGTGCTGGACCGGATGAATGTCGTGGCCTGATAAAAGTGATGGTCGGGGTGGCACGTCCGATCATTGGCCTTCCTTAAACTTTTCGCTTAGGAATTCATCCAGCTGCTCCACTCCCATGCCCTTGGCAATGATCTCGTTGTCCCGGTCGAGAACGTAGACTTTGGGGGTGTTGTAGATATCGTACCACTTGCGGAAGTTGAGGCTCTTGATGTTGGTGTGCTGCAGGTACTGCCGTGGGTTTTCATTCATGTCGGGTGTGTCCGTTACGTTGATCCAATTGAGGTCCTTTTTCCGGATATAATCCTTCCAATCGCCGGTCTTCAGAGGGGTCCCTACGGCGAAGACCTCGAGGCCTTTGGGCTTTAGTTTTTCGTAAGTCTTTTTGAGCTTGGGGGTCGCCTCCTTGCAGTGGCCGCAATTCGGGTCCCAAAAGTACAAGACCTTGTAAGGGGCATCCACGGCGTGGAGGTCGTGATAATTGGATCCGGTGCTGTCGGGGAGGATCAGTGGTGGAGCTGTCTTGCCGATCAGGGTCGGTTGTAGGCGTTTGGCCTTGTCCTTCAACTCAGCGATCCGGCTGGAGTCCATCCAGTCCACGTGCTCGGGGTTGTAGTAGTTGAGGGCCATATGGACAAAGACCTCGTCCATCCCCATGACCTTGGACTGTTCGAATTCGCTCGTGAGGAAGTGAACGATGTGGCGGTAGATCTCGGATTCCGGCTCCACCTGGCCCAGTACCCGGTCCGCAGCCTTCTTAATGGAGTCCGGGTGTTGCGCAATGACCTTTTTGAAGTAGCGCTTCACTTTTTGGGCGAATACGGGCGTCCGATAAAGGCGCTCGTCCTTTAGGTCGGTCCTGTCGAAAAAGTGGGTCTTGTAATAAAAGTGGCTCCGATTATTCGTCGAGTCGCTCTTTTTTTCGATGCTGTCCGGGACCTGCACATCCCGTTGCATATTGAGGAATTTGGCGGCTAAGGTCCCTTCGTTCTCCTCGACCAGCTCTTTCTGTCGCTCTCTGACCGCTTTGTTGATGGATGACAGTTGCTCCCGGTACTTTTTCTTCTTCGCTTTGTCCTTTGCCTTTTTGAGCTTTTGCTGCAAAGCGCGGCTCTCTTTTTTCTTTTTCCGGACGAAGTGAACGTAGTCGTAAAAGACCCGATTCTCTTTGGAATTCTCGATCCGGACGCCCCCGGTGGGATCCTTCATGGTGGTCTTCATGGAAAAGGATGCTTCAGCGATCAGCAACTGGAAGGTCTTCGGCCCTTTTTTGCCCGGTAGGATCACGGCATACATGCCACCTTTGGGCTGTTCCGAAAGGTCAAAGCTGAAGGCACCCTTGGCATCAGCGACCGTCGTGTCGTAATAAAAGAGTTTTTCGCCCTTGTAATTGGCCAGGTAAACGGTATCGTTGGAAAGCCCTTCTACCTGAAACGAATAATGGGCCTCTTTACTGTCTTGCCCTTGAGTGAAGGGCGCTGTTAGGAGAAAGAGAAAAAGGAGTGCGATGATCTTCATGGATCTTCTTTTTTCGGGTCCCTGTTCACAAAGGTCGAGATTTCCCCGCTCTTTGCCTACGCAAAAAAAGCTCGTCCCCCCAGGCACACGACCCCGAAAATTCATTGTGAGACCGGCGACCCGCTTTTTTCGTTCGGATCGGTCTTGAATTCGGAGGTCGTATGGAAGGTGATGGCCGGGTATTCTTGCTGAGCATCGTTCAACAGGAATTCCGAACGGGCCAGGAAGACCGGATTGTTCTCCCGGTCGTAGGCGATCTGATCGGATTTTTTCCGCAGGAATTCCTTGAGTTGATCCTCGTCCGATGTTGTGAGCCAACAGGCCTTGTAGAATTTGAGGGGCTGGAAGCGGCATTTGGCCCCGTACTCGTTCTCCAGCCGGTATTGGATCACTTCGAACTGCAATTCCCCGACCGTTCCTACGATCTTCTTGTTGGTGAGAGGCTGGACGAACAACTGGGCCACCCCTTCTTCCGTAAGTTGCCGGATCCCTTTGTCGAGTTGCTTGGACTTCATTGGGTCCATGTTCTCCAGCTCTTTGAAGGTCTCGGGGGAGAAGTTCGGGATCCCCCTGAATTGGATGTCCTCCCCCTCGGTGATCGTGTCGCCGATCCGGAATGTCCCGGTATCATGCAGGCCCACCACGTCCCCCGGATACGCCTCATCGATCGTGTTCTTATCACTCGCCATGAAGTTCGAGGGGTTGCTGAATTTCATCTTCTTACCCGTACGCACGAGCCGGTAGAATTTGTTTCGTTCGAACTTGCCCGAACAGATACGCATGAAGGCGATCCGGTCCCGGTGTTTGGGGTCGATGTTGGCATGGATCTTAAAGATGAAGCCCGTGAACCGCTCTTCGGCGGGGTCGATTTCCCTTTCCGTGGTGGGACGGGGCCGGGGAGGGGGTGCGATCCGTGTAAAGTTGTCCAGCAACTCCTTGACCCCAAAGTTGTTGAGGGCCGATCCAAAGAAAACCGGAGCGAGTTCTCCATTCAGATAGGCTTCCCTGGAAAAGGGTTCGTAAACCCCTTCGATCAGCTCCACATCCTCCCTTAATTGCTCGGCCGCTTCCTTGCCGAGCTGTTCATCGAGGTGCTCGCTGTCGATGTTCCCGATCCGTACGTTGTCCGCTTCGTCGATCGTCGTTTTTTGTGGGGAAAAAAGGTCGAGGGTGTGGTCGAAGAGGTTGTAGACCCCCTGGAAGGTCCGTCCGATCCCGATGGGCCAGCTCAGGGGACGAACCTTGATCGAGAGGTCATTCTCGATCTCATCGAGGAGGTCGAAGGGATCGCGACCCTCCATATCCATTTTGTTGATGAAGACGATGACCGGTGTGTTCCGCATCCGGCACACCTCCATGAGGTTTCGGGTCTGTTCCTCCACCCCTTTGGCGCAGTCCACCACGATGATCACGCTATCGACCGCTGTGAGGGTCCGGTAGGTGTCCTCGGCGAAGTCTTTGTGCCCCGGTGTGTCTAAGATGTTGATGAGGTGCCCCTCGTGTTCAAAGGCCATCACGGAGGTGGCAACAGAGATCCCCCGTTGTCGTTCGATCTCCATGAAGTCGGAGGTCGCGGTCTTGTTGATCTTGTTGTTCTTGACCGCTCCCGCCGTATTTATGGCCCCTCCGTATAGCAGGAATTTCTCCGTCAGGGTCGTCTTTCCTGCATCCGGGTGGCTGACAATGCCGAACGTTTTCCGCTTTTGAATGGCATCCTTCAGCTTCATTACGTGCTTCCCTCCTTTTTACAGGACTTAACAAATAAGATGGGGGAAGGTTGAGGAAGAGTGGGGGTCAGGAGATCCCTTCGAGCTTGATGTCGAAAGTGAGCTCCTTGCCGGCCAACGGATGATTGGCGTCGACCACGATGGTCTCGTCCTTTACTTCCGTGACCTGCAGGGGAATCTCCCGGCCATCGGAGAGTTTGGAGACCAGTTGTTGCCCTTCTTCGGGAACGAGGTCTTCGGGAAGATCTGAGCGGTTCAATTCCTTGTAAAGGTCGTCACGGCGCTCGCCATAGGCGTTCTCGGGTTGGATGGTGATGGACTTTTCCTCGCCTTCTTCCATTCCTTTGACCGCTTCTTCAAGGCCGCTAATGATCTCTTCGTTGCCGATGGTGAATTCCAGGGGATCCTTGCCTTCGGATGAGTCAAATATGTTCCCGTCGCTCAATTTTCCGGTGTAAGAGATCTTCACGGTGTTGTTGTCGTCTGCTTTGGACATTCGATCGAAGTTTGATGTAATAGTGTTCTGCAAAGGTAGGAAAATTGTTGTAGAATCGAGGGAGGAAGGGGTGGGGAGAAGCTTCACTTCCCGCTGGAAATGACCACTATCGTGTTGTCAGCCTGCATCCCGATCATCGTGATATTTTTGCTCCCATGGTCGAGGGAAAGAACCCTGACCGGGATAAACCGTTAACTGTCACATGAAAGAAGGAAAAAGGATCCTGGTCACAGGAGGCGCCGGATACATTGGGAGCCATACGGTGGTCGAGCTCCTGAACAATGCTTTTGAACCGGTGATCGTCGATGATCTGTCGAACGCCTCCACCCGGATGCTCGAGCGCCTGGAGGAGCTGACCGGTCGTTCATTGCCCTTCTACGAGTTGGATTGCCGCGATCAGGAAGGGCTCGAGAAAGTCTTGGAAAAGGAAAGACCGGATGGGGTGATCCACTTCGCGGCCTATAAAGCCGTGAATGAGTCCGTGCGGCATCCCCTGGACTATTATGACAACAACCTGGGGGCCACGATCGGCCTTTTAAAAGCCATGGAGCGGACCGGCGTCGGGAACCTGGTCTTTTCATCCTCCTGTACGGTCTACGGCCAGCCGGATCAGCTCCCCGTTACCGAGGAAACGCCCCTGGCTGAGGAGACCTCGCCTTACGGGGAGACGAAACGCAGCTGCGAACGCATGATCGCGGATGCATGCTGGGCAACGGAAAAGCTCCAGGGCGTGACCCTCCGTTACTTTAATCCGGTCGGTGCCCATCCTTCGGGGAAGATCGGGGAATGGCCGATCGGGGAACCCACCACGCTCGTGCCCTATATCGTGCAGACCGCTGCCGGCATCCGCGACGTGCTCACCGTGAACGGGGACGATTACAATACCCATGACGGCACTTGTATCCGGGATTTCATTCACGTCATGGACCTCGCGGCAGCTCATGTGAAGGCTTTTATCTACATGGAAAAGCGGAAAGAACAGGGAGATATGGCCGTTTTCAATGTGGGTACGGGAAAAGGCAATACCGTGATGGAGGCGATCCGAAGCTTTGAAGAGATCAGCGGGGTCGCTCTGAACGTTCGGGTCGGACCCCGGCGAAAAGGGGATGTGGAACAAATATGGGCCGATGTTGAAAAAGCTCGAAAGGAGATGGGATGGGTGGCCGAACGGACCCTCCGGGATGCTTTGGCGGATGCCTGGCGTTGGCAAAGGAACTGCTCGGATGAACAGGACCCGACCCTTTATCGTTATTAGAAATTGTTCTACTTTTGTAGCTACAGTTGCAACTCAAATTCGTAAGAACCGTTATGAGCAAGCAAGATCCCGCTAATAAGGACGACCAGCAGAAGAACGAAAAGAAGTTCGTGAGCAAGAAAGAAGGGGATAAGGAAGTGAGTCCGGTATTCGAGGATGACACCAAGAATTTTCTGATCGATATCGACGGGACGATCTGTGAGGATGTTCCCAATGAGGAACCGGAACGCATGAAGACCGCCAAGGTCTATCCCGATGCCGTGGAGAAGATCAACCAGTGGTACGACGAGGGCCATGTGATCACCTTCTTTACCTCCAGGGAAGAGGAACACCGCGAGATCACGGAAGAGTGGCTCAAGCGGCAGGGGTTCAAATTTCACGGCTTGTTAATGGGAAAACCGCGGGGAGGCAATTATCATTGGATCGACAATCATATTGTCCGCGCTACCCGCTACGACGGCAAATTCACCGACCTCGTCAAAAGGAACACCACCATTCAGGTCTTCAATGAGTGACCCCGCAAGGGTCAACATCCCGGGGTTACCCTCGTTCAGAAGTTCCCCCAGCATATAGGCACTGTCCTTACCGGAGCTCCAGGATACGATGAGGGAAGCCGGTCGGGTCATGAGGGGGCGTTTAAATGGGAGACGTCTCCGGTTCCCAGATCTTGCCGGGATTGAGGATCCCATGCGGGTCGAAGGTCCGTTTGATCCCTTTGAAGAGCTCCATTTGGGTCTTGTCGAAGGCGACGTCCATAAAGTTTTTCTGAACGTGACCGATACCGTGTTCTCCCGACAGGGTCCCATTCAGTTTGACGACCAGTTCGAAGATCTCGCGGATTCCCTGCATTACATCCGTGACCCATTGCTCTTCGCTCAGTTCGCCCTTGATGATGTTGACGTGTAGATTGCCGTCTCCAGCGTGGCCGTAGTTATAGCTTTTGAAACCGTACTTCTTGCCGATCGCCTTGACCCCCTTCAGGAGTTGGGGTAGGTGGTAGCGGGGTACAACGGTGTCCTCTTCTTTATAGATGGTGCCCATCTTGGCCGCCTCTCCGGCTACTTTTCGGACCTTCCAGATTCGCTCCTTTTGCTGGGCATCATCGGCAAAGAGCACCGCTCCGCCGCCGTACTTCTCGAGGATCGCAGTGATGTTTTCGCAATCGTGATACAAGGCATCCTTGTCGTTGCCGTCGACCTCGATGAAAAGGAGGGCCTCGGTGTCACTGGACACGCCGATCGGGTCGTAACCGAGGTATTCGATGCTCTTCTCAATGGCATCCCGCTCCATGAACTCCAGTGCACTGGGGAGAAGTTTTTCGCGGAATACGGCGGAAACGGCTTCACACGCTTTTTCGGGGGACTGGAACGGCACCAGCATCAGCAGTTCGTGCTTGGGGTGGGCAATGAGCTTCACGCGTGCTTTCGTGATCACCCCGAGGGTCCCTTCACTCCCCACCATGAGCTGGGTGAGATTGTAGGCGGTGGCGTTCTTCAGGACATTGGCCCCGGTGTTGATGATCGATCCGTCGGGGAGCACCACTTCGAGGTTGAGGATGTAATCCGCTGTAACGCCGTATTTCACTGCCCGTGGTCCGCCGGAATTCTCTGCCAGGTTGCCGCCGATGAAACAACTGCCCCGGCTGGAGGGATCGGGGGGATAAAAAAGCCCTTTTTCCGCTACGGCTTCCTGAAAGACCTGGGTGATCACACCCGGTTCCACAGTGGCTTGTAAATTCTTTTCGTCGATCTCGATGATGCGGTTCAGCTTCTCTACAGAGAGGCCCACACCTCCGTAAAGGGAAAGGGCACCACCGCTCAGCCCCGTCCGGGCTCCGATCGGGGTGACGGGGATCCCCCGTTCGTTACAGTATTTGAGGATCCCGGAGACCGCCTCCGGGCTGTCGGGTTTGAGGACCACCTCGGGTGGAAAATGGAGGTCCTCCGTTTCATCGTGCCCATATTCGTTCCGCGTCCCTTCATCGGTCAGGACCCCATTCTCTCCCAGTATTTTCCGGAATGAAGCTGTATCCGCCGATGTGACGGAACGATACCCGTTGCTCATAAGAGGCCGAATTGGTCGAAATGGTGGGTGAAGTGCTTGCGGTGCACCTGGTACCAGCCTTCGCGGTCAAGGGGACCGAAGACGGGGTGGACCGTCCTCTTTTCGGGTGCTTTTTCAAAGTGTTCCTCAAAAGCTTCCCAGGCCTCCAGTAGCTTCTCCTTTGCGGTCTCCAGGTCCGGTTCCCGACGTTCGGGGAGTTCCTCTTTCGGCATGAAGGGCACCTTTTGCTCCTTGGGCATAGGGTCTTCGCTATAGAGGAATTGCTGGAGTTTCGGCAATTTTTCATCCGGGGTGGCCTGTTCGAGCGGAAGCTCACCGCTCGCGTTCCGGAGCGTCATGGTGAGGTGTTCCACCATGTGCTGAGGGGTCATCATCCCCCATTGGGCCTCCGTTTCGCTCGTCAGCTTGTCCAGGGCTTCCCGGATCCTTGTTTTACTGGGTTCGATGAATCGCATACGGTCGTTTTGGTCTTTCTATAGGTCCGCGCAGCGCACCCTTTTAGCCCCGCTCGTTCAAATGCTTGAACCGCTGTCTTTTTCCCCCGACAAATCTAATCAGATCCGGCCTTATCTTGTTCCGCACCCTGGAGTAGAGACAGGTTGAATCCGAGGCCGAAGGAGATCCGGAAGCTATCCAGGTTCACGGGGCTGGGCACCCGGTTCACGATCCGGCCGTTGGTATAGAGGAAGTGGCCGAAAAAATTGAAGTGCTTCCCCACAAAGTAGTTCACACCGGCGCTGGGGACGAACAACGGGGAAACGATCCGTTCTGTACGATCATTCCCGTCTTTTCCAAATGTTCCCAGATTCACCACGGACAGGTCCACCCCCGTTTGAAGGCCCAGGTAAGGGTCGAATCTTCCCTTTTGAAGGTGAAGCATTGCCCCAAAGACCGATGAAAAGTTCTGGTGAAAAAAGGCGCCTTCATCCCCTTCTTCCGAAAAGAACCAAAAAGAATCCCCCCGAAGGGATACGCGGCTTTCGGGAAAATATTCGAGGAAACCGTGCAAGAAGGCTCCCTTGTCAATGGCCGGAGCAGAGAAGAAAGCCGGGCTGATGGTGGCTGAGGACCGGATACTCCGTGCTCTGGAAAAAGGGTCTTCTTTCTCCCCATTGTCCTGTCCTTTAGCGGAAAGGAAGAGAAAAAGGGGCAGCAGGATCGACAAGATCTTCTTTATCCTTACCATAGGTGGCCGATCCGGTAATTGACGCTCAGGGTAGTGAGAATGTGCCCTTCCAGGTCCATCCCTTCGTGTTTTTTGAGCTCAACCTCCTCTTCGGTAACACGGGTGTGAATATTGGTCCCGAGATGGGTCATGTACTGAGATTTCAGGGTGATGTCGAAGCGCTTCGTAGCGAGAAAATGGACGCCTGTGCCTACCTGTACTGCAGAACTCCATCGTTTGACGGACTTCCCTGTGGCATTTGCCCTTATGCTGGAAAGGTCGAAGCAATGGCCCGCTTCTAAAAAGGGTTTCAAGGTGTTTTGCCGCTCGTTTTCATGATGCGAACCATAATAGTAGAGGACCGACCAACCGATATGGTGATCCAGCCTGGAAGCTTTTCCGTCAATGGTCGAGGTAATGAAGTCCGCGTACCATTCGGTATTGACCCGTTCACTCAAGCGGATCCTGAAGTGTCCGCCGGTACCGGTCCCGGGATTCCCCCATGCTCCTTCGTTGAAGAGACTGAGCGTTGTCCTTCCCCCGAGGCTGAGCGTGCCGGATGGGTCGGTCCCGGTACTGTCCTGGCTTTTGCCCGTTCCGAACAGGCCAAGACAGAACATGGGGAGCAAGATCAGGTGGCGGTCCATAAAGCGCTTTTTGATCGATGCGAACGTGCAACTATACGGCATATTTTGGAATTCGTTCCACTACCTTTGTGGACTCATCAAAGATCCGGATACCAGAAAGCTCAAATAACAAGTAAAACAGCTCTTTTCTATCTGATCCTCCCCAACCTATAGCATCCATGAAAGTACTCAAATTCGGTGGTACTTCGCTCGGTCGGCCGGACCGGGTCCGGCATGTCGCTGCGCTCGCTCTGCAGGAGGCCCCTGTTATCGTGGTCCTTTCCGCCATTGCCGGTACCACGGATCAGCTCGAGGAGATCACCAGGCTCTTGTACGGCAACGAAAAGGAAAAGGCCCGGGATCGGATCGAGGCTTTAAGAAAGGAATACGAGACCTTTATCGGAACGCTTTTCTCCGATGCCCCCGAACGAAGGGATCAGGCGGATGAACTTATTCATTCCCATTTCGATCACATGCTCGAGTTCACGGAGGACATGTTTACCGTGTTCGAGGAGAAGGCCATCATGGCCCAGGGAGAATTGCTTTCTACCAGTATATTCAATCTCCATCTCCAGGAAAGGGGGGTGGATGCCGTCCTCCTTCCGGCCCTTGAGTTCATGCGCTTGAACGAACACAGCGAGCCGGACCGGCCTTATATAGCGAATCATTTGAAAAAGCGTTTGGCGGAGGCTGGTGATCACACGGTCTATATCACCCAGGGTTACATTTGCCGCAACGCTTTCGGGGAAGTGGACAACCTCAAAAGGGGCGGCAGCGATTACACCGCATCTCTGATCGGCGCTTCGCTCGGGCCGGAAGAGATCCAGATCTGGACCGACGTTTCCGGATTGCATAACAACGATCCCCGCCTGGTGGAGGATACGCATCCCATCCGGGAATTGTCTTTCGATGAAGCTGCTGAATTGGCTTATTTCGGCGCCAAGATCCTCCATCCCTCGAGCGTAAGGCCCGCCAAAGAGGCCAATATTCCTGTGCTCCTGAAGAACACGATGGACCCGGATGCCCCGGGTACCTTGATCTCCAGCAAGAAGGAGAGCGACCGGATCAAGGCGATCGCGGCGAAGGATGACATCATTGCCCTCAAGATCGAGTCGGCGCGCATGTTGATGGCCCATGGTTTTATCAAGAAGGTCTTCGAGGTCTTCGATATCTACCGAACGCCCATTGACATGATCACCACCTCGGAAGTGGCGGTCTCCCTGACCATCGATGACGACCGTTATTTGCCGGACATTGTAAGGGACTTGCAGGCCTATGGGCAGGTGGAGGTGGACCGGGAACAGACGATCATTTGCATCGTGGGGGACATGCTGGCGGACAAGAAGGGTTACGCCAAAAGGATCTTTGCGGCTTTGCACGATGTACCGGTCCGGATGATCTCCTACGGCGGGAGCCGGAACAATGTCTCCCTGCTCGTGGATGCCGGGGACAAGGCCAGGGCTTTAAAGGCCCTCAATGAAGGGTTGTTCGAAAAAGCGGAGGCATGAGTTTCGGCACAGGGACCATCGGGGCCTTTCAGGCACTTTCCACGCCTTTTTATTATTACGACCTGGACCTGTTGGGTCGGATCCTGGATACGACTGCCCGCCTCGGGGAGGAAAAAGGCTATGCGATCCATTACGCGCTGAAGGCCAATGCCAACGAGAGGATCCTTCGCATGGTGCGCGAAAGGGGTTTTGGGGTGGATTGTGTGAGTGGGAACGAGATCGACCGGGCTTTGGCCTGTGGTTTCGGGGGGCAGGATATCGTCTTTGCCGGGGTCGGAAAATCGGACGAGGAGCTCCGGAAAGGGCTGGATAACGGGATCCGGGCCTTTAACTGTGAATCGAAACAGGAACTGGAAGTGCTCAATGACCTGGCGGGGTCGCTCGGGACCCGGGCCAATGTTGCGTTGCGGGTCAACCCCAATGTGAACGCCAACACCCATCAGTACATCACAACGGGGCTGGAGGAGAACAAGTTCGGCATCGATCCCTGGGAACTCGACGCCGTGTTGGAACTGCTTCACCGCCTGGACAAGCTCAACTTGCAGGGCCTTCATTTCCATATCGGTTCTCAGGTTACGGATCTCTCTGCTTTTAAAGGATTGTGCACCCGGGTGAACGAAGTGTCTGCATGGTTCCGGGACCGCAACCTGACGGTACAGCACATCAATGTGGGTGGGGGATTGGGGGTGGACCACAAAAACCCGGCTGAGGATATCGGGGCTTTGCTAACGGATTATTTCAGTTTGTTCGAAAGGCATCTGGACCTTCGGCCGGATCAGCAGGTTCATTTCGAACCGGGTCGGGTCCTGGTGGCTCACTGTGGAACGCTCATCGCTCGCGTACTCTTTGTGAAAGCAGGCGTGAACACCAATTTCGCCATACTCGATGCCGGCATGACGGAGTTGATGCGTCCGGCCCTTTACCTGTCTTATCACGGGATCGAGAAATTGACCGGCACGGGGCGACCGCTCCGAACTTACGATGTGGTGGGGCCCATTTGCGAATCATCGGATTGCTTCGGGAAACGCGTAGAGTTGCCGGAAGTGGAACGGGGAGACCTGATCGCGATCCGGAGTACGGGGGCTTATGGAGAGACCATGGGGCACCGTTACAACCTTAGGTCCCCTGCGTTGGCTTATTATTCGGACGATCTGCCGGAAAGGATGGAAGCGGGAAAGCCCGCCGGTCACTGATCATCCGCCTTTCCTTTTTTCTTGAGGTAATTGAGTGCCCGTTGTACCGGGATGCGTTCGTCGTAATCATAGGCCACGACAAAGGCCTCATCGATCCCTTTTTCTTTCAGTTCCTTTTCCCGTTCGCGGGCCTTTTCGTAGCTTTTGAATTCACCCGTGAGCAAATAGGTCATGCCATCCCGGTGGTCCTTTTCGATGTCATCGATCCGGGTGTAATGGTGGGCCAAATCCTTTGATATGTGATCATCAAAGGCCCCCAACTGGATCCTGAAGCGGATCTTGCCCCGCACCTTGTTCCTGAGTTTTACATCATCAACAGAAAGCAGGGCCTTGGAATTCTTTTTCTTTTCGTCGAGTCGCACGATAAAAGCATCTTCGTACCCTTTCTCACGGATGGCTTCCAGTACGTTCTTCGCGGACCGCCGGCGGCTGAAATTCCCTACGACAGCCCGGATGCGGTCGTCATTGTCGAGGTGATAATCCACGTTGTACTTGAGGTCCGTGTAGGCAGCTGAGGGCACGAAACGAGCGAAAGCCCCGACCTGAACCGCATATATGGGTTTCCCCTCCGAGTATTCCACCTGGGTTGCCTTGTATTGCCGGTCAGACAGAGGGCCGAGGCTGTCCGCCCGGCCCTTCTTGTCCCCCCATAGCCACTTGAAGCAGGAATCGACCAATTCTTTGGCGTTCTTGGTGTAGAAATTGTTCTCCTTTTCATAGATCCGCAGGAATTTCTTCCGGTTCTTTTCGGCCTTTTCACACTGGCCTTTTTTGGCGTAGGTCGTGCTCAGGAAGTAATGGACATAGACCGGAACACCGCGCTCCTTCGTCGAGTAGGGGTCGTAATCCTTGACAAGGGCATCCTTGGAGGCCTCCAACAGGTGAATGCTCGTATCGGATGCCGGCCTTTCCTGGGTGTAGCAAATCCCCAACAGGTATTTGACGTTGGGATGGTCCGGGCGCATTTCCTGAAGGTCTTGAAGGATAGGCAGGGCTTTCCCGGTCTGGTCCTTGAAAAGAAAATTCTTGGCCTGGCGGAATTTCTCGTGGAAAGGGCCACTACCGGTCTCCTTGACTTGCGAAAAGCCAGGGACCATCAAAAACAAGAAGCCGGTAAGGATCCAAAAGCGCAAGTGAACACGGTTTCAAAGTTCCTTCCGGGCAAAGGTAGGTGGATGGGAACCAAGGATATTCTCCGAGCTTTCCGAAATGTTAAAAAAGGATCGTGAAAAAAAGGACCGCTCCAGCAGAAAAACAGTTTCATTCGGCGCTAGCCCAGGCAAAAGGGCGCTCCCGGACCGCCCTTTGTCTTCTGATCCGGAACTGAACCAAGCGGTCCGGGGCATCTCATCGCTTCAGGATCCAGGCATCGGATTGTCTTCCTTTGAAATCCTCCAGGGCTTTTTTTGCCTGGTCGGGCGATGCGTAAGAATTCGCGCTGACCGCGGTCAACCCACTGGTCTTGCCGACCTTTCTGGCATTGTAACCTTCCTTTTTAAGGTCCTTCACCAGGGTGTCCGCCAATTGTTCGTATTTGAAGCATCCAGCGATAATATGGTAATTTCCCTCAGGGGAACTGGCAGGCTTGGAGCCTTGGTCTGAAGCGGCTTTTTTTCCGCCTCCCTGCTTGTTCGACCGTGCCTGATCCCCGCTTTTCGATCCTGCCCCGTCACTTTTGGCGCCCGCTTCACGCGTCTTCTGTCCCGACGCTGCTTTGGCCCCGCTGCTGTCCGGATCAGCCTTTTTATTGCCTTTTCCGTTTGCTTCCTTTCCTTTCTCCGGCTTTTCCCCACCGGCATCCTTCTCCTTTTCTTTTTCGGCTTCCCCTTCTTCGACCAGGCCGAGCCAATTAAAGGGCGGTCCTTCGTACCATCCGCCGAACCACAGCCCGGTGCCGCCCCCACCGATCAAGCCGATCGAGAGCAATATGAGGAGGAGGGGTGCTATGCGCCCGCGGCTTTTCTTTTTTTGCTCGCTGGTCGTTTTCTCCCCGGACCGATCGGCTTGGGATGATGACTTTTCTTTTTTCTTTTCAGCTTTCTTTTCGCGCTTTTTCTCTTCCTTTTCTTGTTCCTTTTCGTCTTTTTTCGCTTTCTTTTTCTCCTCTTTTTCCTTTTTCTTTTCCGCTTTTTGCTCGTTCTTCTTATTCCCTTCTTTTTCCTTTTGGCTTTTCTCTGTTTTCTTTTCGTCCTTTCTCTCTACCTTTTCTTTTTGTCTCTTTTTCCCGGTGCTTTTATCCTTTTCCGTCCCTTCTTCGCCCTTTTCTTGACCCTTTTCTTCTTTTTCTTCATTCTTCGGGGCCTTCTGCTCGGCTTTTTTCTGCTCCGTTTGCGCCCCGGATGAGGATGATGACTTTTCAGGGGCCGGGCTGGGGCCCTGGGCTTTTTCTCCGGATCGATCGCTCTTTTTTGCGCTTATTCCCTGGTCTTTCGACCCCTTTTGGGGGCTGATGTCCATTTTCTTCCCTTCGAGCGTAAGCTTACCGCTGTCTGTTTTGTAAAAAGTGCCCACCCCTTCGATCTCGAATTGGCCGTTTTTCTCGACCTTTTCGTGGATCTCCTGGATATAGGTGTTGACCTTGTCGAGGGCTTCTTTTTCGGAACAGCCTTCCTGTTCGGTTATATGGCCCACGAGTAGGCCATCGTTGTACTTGACGAAGGAATTGAAGGAGGTCCTTCCAGAGCTTCGGTTGACCATGATGACCCCGAATCCCGGCAGGATCACATTGTTATTCTCGGTTAGTAGTGCGCGAAGATGTTCTTCCATGCCGCTTTTAGAACTGCTGTTTCGGTCATACCCGGGATCGCTCTTTTCCCCTGCAGTGTCGGTGCTCGATCAAGCGGAGCAGGGTGCAGGGTCCCGGTCGGGTCATTTTGAGCATTTGATCCCTTTTTCGGTTTCGATCGGAAGAAGGGGTCCCAAATTTACTTTTTCATGTTCTTTTGTAGCTCATCCCATAGTTCCGGGGGCATCTCATCCAGCCAGTTGAACTGCCCGGCCCCTTTCAGCCACTCTCCGCCATCGATCGTGAGGACTTCCCCGTTCATGTAGCCTGACCAGCTCGACAGGAGGTAGGCGGCCAGGTTCGCGAGTTCTTGATGTTCGCCGTTTCGTTGAAGGGGGATCCGCTTTTTGGGATCCATGTATTTCTGGACTTCCTCCGGGAACAAGCGTTCCCAGGCTCCTTTTGTGGGAAAAGGCCCCGGCGCAATGGCGTTCGTACGAATCCCGTACTTGGCCCATTCCACCGCGAGTGAACGGGTCATGGCCTGAACGCCCGCTTTGGCACAAGCAGAGGGGGTCACGTATCCCGACCCAGTGGAGGCGTAAGTGGTGACGATGTTGAGGATCGTACCCGGTCGTTCTTGCTCGATCCAGTCCTTACCGAAACAAAGGGTGCAATTGGCCGTTCCTTTCAGGACGATGTCGATCACGGTGTGAAAGGCACGGTAGGAGAGCCGTTCAGTCGGGCTGATGAAATTGCCGGCGGCGTTGTTGATCAGGGCATCGATCCGCCCGAAGCGCTCCTTTACCTGGTCCCGGAGTCGATCCACCTGATCGGGTTCCCGGATGTCGCACTCCACTGGCAGTACTTCCTCGCCGGTCTTTTTTTCGATCGCCGTTGCGGTCTCTTCCAGGACATTCGCTTTCCGGCTGGTGATGACCAGTTTGCCGCCGAGACTGGAAAGGTATTCGGTCATGGAACGGCCGAGGCCGGTCCCTCCCCCGGTCACCACGATCACGTGATCTTTGAAGACGGGGTCATTGAAAAGGGGCTTAGTATTGGGTTCTTGCATAAGGGGTGGATTGGGTTGGCGTTCATTGTAGTTGCTCCCGCCAGGTGAAATATCCGTCCAGGGCATCATCGATCGCGGGCGCTTCGTCGAAAATACCAAAAACCGCTGATCCGCTGCCGCTCATGGAGGCAAAAAGGGCCCCCATTTCGTAGAGTTGATCGCGGATCTTCCCGATGGTGGGATATTTTTTTGCAGCTACGGCTTCAAGGTCGTTTTGTATATAACGATGCCATTCCCCGACGGCTTCATGTTCGATACAGGCCCGGATCGCACCCGGCTCACTACGCTGCTTGACCGCCTCGAAGACAGCCCGGGTCGAGACCTCGATCCCGGGATGGACGACGAGAAGTTGTTTGCCTGCCAGGCGGGGGACCTTCATCGGGGTCACCTCCTCCCCCCGGCCGGTGACGATGGCCGGTCGGTTGCTTAGAAAAAAGGGCACGTCACTACCGATGGCGGCAGCGATCGCGGTTAGCTCTTCCATATCCCCTTCCGCAGCCGTCATTTCCACGGCGCTTTTCAAAAAATGGGCCGCATCAGAGGATCCCCCGCCCAAACCACTGCCGGTGGGTATGATCTTGTACAGGTACGCCGATATCGGTGGGCATCCGTACCTTTCATTCAAGCGGTCGTAACTTCGCCGGCACAACTCATCCTCCGGCTTTCCCGGGATGGGTCGCCCGCTGGTCCTGAAGGACAATTCCGAAGGCCCTGTCTCGAGAACGATCAGCTCCATGATGTCGGACAGGCCGATCGGATAAAAGAGGCTTTCGAGGGCGTGAAAGCCATCGCTGCGCTTGCCGGTAACGTGCAGCCCGATGTTGATCTTGGCATTGGGGAAAGTGATCATAATACAAAGATCCGTGCTCGAAATTTTTGGCGAACATATTCATCTCGATGTATTGCGTGTGTTTTGTGTTCTTTGTCTTGCGGCGCGGCCTTCCGGGAGTGTTGAATGAAGAGCGCCATTTATTCGGTGAGAGCCGCCCTTTTCCTTTTCTCTTGAGTTTTTATTTTTGAGGATCATCGGGAACCATTCTATTCGCCACCACCCATGCCACTGACTTACTTGGATTTTGAGCGACCCCTTGAGGAACTCGAGGATCAGCTCCAGCACGCCCGGCAGATCGAAGAAAAGGGAGAGATCGATGCCTCCGATACGATCAAGGGACTGAAGAAAAAGATCGAAGAAAAGCGGAAGGAGATCTACAGCAATCTGACCCCGTGGCAGCGGGTTCAAGTGGCCAGGCATCCCCAGCGGCCCTATACCTTGAGTTTCATTGAGGCCATGACCGGAGGGGATTTCCTCGAGATGCACGGTGACCGGAACAAGTGGGATGACAAGGCCATGGTCGGTGGCTTTGGGATGATGGATGGCCGGACGATCATGTTCGTGGGCCATCAGAAAGGGGTCAATACCAAGATGCGCCAATACCGGAATTTTGGCATGGCCAGTCCGGAAGGATATCGAAAGGCGCTTCGCTTGATGAAGACCGCTGAACGCTTCAATAAACCAGTGGTCACGCTCATCGACACGCCCGGAGCCTATCCCGGGAAAGAGGCCGAAGAGGGGGGTCAGGGCGAGGCCATCGCCCGGAACCTCTTCGAGATGGTCCGTTTAAAGGTGCCCATAATTTCCATCATCATTGGAGAAGGGGCTTCGGGTGGAGCCCTGGGGATCGGGGTCGGTGATAAGATGCTCATGCTGGAGAACACCTGGTATTCCGTGATCTCCCCCGAATCCTGTTCTTCTATTCTCTGGAAGAGCAGCGAAAAGAAGGAGACCGCGGCTGAAGCGCTCAAATTGACCCCCGCGGATATGCGGCATCACAAGCTCATCGATGGGATCATCAAGGAACCCATTGGTGGGGCGCATAGCGATCCCGAGTCGACTTTCCAGAACGTGAAACGTGAGATCAACAAGCATTTGCGGAAGCTCGAAGAAGTCGACCCCGAAAGGCTGACCGAACGTCGGGTGCGGAAGTTCGGGGCCATGGGGGTTGTGGAGTGATCGTTGGGCAGGGGGGAAAGTGAGAAGGTTTGCAGGTGAGAAAGTGGAATTTATAGGTATTAGCGGGTTTGGTTAAAAATATATATTTTTCACAGTGAAAAATATATATTTTTGAACCTACATACATACACACACACGCTGAACAAGGGTGCTCACCATTTTCGATAGAAGCGACGAATGACTCCCTCACCTGCTCC
>CAYVSK010000020.1:0-17112 GCA_964453635.1 uncultured Weeksellaceae bacterium
TGGTAAAAACTTATGGAAGTGCCGTTTACGGGGTTGATGCCATAACCATAACGAGCGAGGTGAGCGTAGCTCAGGGGATCAGTTTTTTTCTGGTGGGCTTGCCTGATAATGCTGTTAAAGAGAGTCAACAAAGGATCGAGTCAGCCCTCCATGCGTATGGTTTGAAAATGCCGGGGAAACGGATCGTGATCAACATGGCCCCGGCGGATAAAAAGAAAGAAGGGGCGGCATACGATCTTCCGCTCGCTATTGGGATCCTGGCGGCCTCTGGTCAGATACCCGCCGAAGAGCTCTCGGGCTATGCGATCATGGGGGAGTTGTCCCTGGATGGCAAGGTCCAACCCGTCCGGGGTGCGCTTCCGATGGCCATTCAAGCCCAGAAGGAAGGCTTCAAGGGCTTCATTCTTCCTGCGGAGAATGCCAAAGAGGCCGCTGTTGTCGATGATCTCTGTATATACGGGGTTGAGGGGCTGGATCAGGTCGTTCGGATGTTCCGGGATGGGAACAAGCCCCCGCGGGTACGGATCGACCGGGAAAAGGTCCTCGGTGGTGAGAAAGATGCATCTATCCCTGATATGGCAGATGTTAAAGGGCAGGAGGGTGTGAAGCGTGCGTTGGAAGTGGCCGCGGCCGGGGGGCACAATGTCCTGTTGGTCGGTCCGCCCGGTGTGGGAAAGACCATGCTGGCCAAAAGGATCCCGACCATTCTTCCGCCTTTGAGTATGGAAGAGGCGCTGGAGACGAGCAAGATCCATTCGGTCTCCGGAAATCTGGGAGGGGACCGCGCTTTATTGACCCAACGTCCTTTCAGGGCTCCGCACCATACCATCAGTGATGTTGCGCTTGTGGGTGGAGGAAAGAATCCCCGACCGGGAGAGATCTCCCTGGCTCATAACGGGGTGCTTTTCCTGGATGAATTGCCGGAGTTCAAAAGGACCGTTCTGGAGGTTTTGAGGCAGCCTATGGAGGACCAGATCGTGACCATATCAAGGGCGACCCTTTCGGTCGATTATCCCGCTGGTTTTATGCTGGTGGCTTCCATGAACCCTTCTCCCAGCGGGGATTTTTACGACCCCACGGACCCAGGGTCTGACCCGGAATGGAAAGTTCGCCAATATCTGAACAAGGTTTCGGGCCCTTTAATGGACCGCATCGACCTTCACGTTGAGATCAATCCCGTTCCGTTCGATCAACTTGCTGAGCGTAAGGTGGGGGAATCCAGCCAGCGCATCCGGGAACGGGTCGTTAAGGCCCGGGAGTGCCAATTGGAACGGTTCGCGGATCATGCCAACATTTATTGCAATGCCCACATGTCCCCTAAAATGCAGCGGCAAAAGGCCAAACTGGACCAGGCTGGTCAGGCGATCTTAAAGAATGCCGTTGAAAAACTCGGTTTTTCGGCCCGTTCCTATGCCAGGATCCTGAAGGTGGCGCGGACCGTTGCTGATCTGGAAGGAGCCCGGGATATCGCTTCCGATCATGTGGCGGAGGCGATCCAATACCGGACCCTGGACCGGGATAAACTCCTGGCATAAGAAGTTCGGTGGATCGGCGAAATGGCTTTCGCCCCGGGTTCTTTGTTGTGATCTCTGCCAAGAAGACTATCTTGGGGGTCAATGACCGGGTCAGTATTCTATAGCACACTTTTAAAAAGTTCCACAATGGAAAAAGCGGCTCCCTGGATCCGTTGCTTTCTGGAAAGGAGCTTTTGCTTGCTTTTGCTACTTCTTTTCTCTGGTTCTGCAAATGGTCAGGGATGGAAACAGGTCACTGGCTTCGGCACGAACCCCGGTGACCTCAGCATGTATCGATATCTGCCCAAGGACCTTCCCGACAATGCACCGCTGGTCGTTGTATTGCACGGTTGTTCACAGAATGCTGCCGACTTTGCGGATGAAAGTGGCTGGAATTTGTTGGCTGATCGCTACGGCTTCGCGACGGTCTTTCCGGAGCAAAAGACCAGCAACAACACCAATGCCTGTTTCAATTGGTTCTCCTCAAGCGATCAGGTGAGGGGAGAAGGGGAGGCCCTGTCCATTCGCCAGATGGTCAGCTTTATGAATGAGAACCATCCCCTGGATACGAATGCGGTATATGTGACGGGACTATCAGCCGGGGGTGCTATGGCTGCGGTAATGGCGGCGACTTATCCGGATCTTTTCCGAGGGGCTGCTGTCATGGCGGGTTTGCCCTACAAATCGGCTACCAACGCTTTCGAAGCCAACAATGCGATGAACGGAAACGTGGATAAGCCTCCTGATGAATGGGAAACCTTGGTGTACGATGCCTACACGGGGTACAACGGCCCCTATCCGTCCATGATGATCGTGCAGGGAACGGCGGACAATACCGTCGACCCGGTCAATGCGACCGAACTGATGGAACAGTGGACGGCGGTTCACAACATGGATCAAACCCCGGAGAAGGACATAAACGGGTTTGTGGGGGTGGATGGTGTTCATCGCCGGGAATATGGTGCCGATACAGCTTCTTCTCAAGTGCACTATTATAGCATCAGGAATATGGGCCATGGGATCGCGGTGAATCCCGGCTCTGCGATCTGTCGTGGAGAGGGTGGACAAACGGGCTCCTTTTCCCTGGATGAGGGTTGGTATTCGAGCTTTTGGGCGGCCCGGTTCTTTGACCTGATACCCGTGGTTCGCATCGAAGGTCCCGAGCAGGTGTTCGCTCAGGAGGAGGGGTTGGTATGGCGTGTGAAGGAAGACCGGTGGCCGGATTATCAGTGGGAAGTTCCGGCCGGGGCGAATATCAAGACCGGTCAGGGAACGGACAGTATTGTGGTGGATTGGGGGTCAACTTCGGGGAGCGTTCGGGTAAAACCCATTGATAGTACAGGGTGTAAAGGGTTTTCCGATAGTTTATCGGTTACGGTCACAACGGGGGTCGAGGATACGGGTCCGGGCTCCTGGTCAATGGATGTTCGGGGTTATCGGGGACAAGTACGTCTTTCATGGACGGCTTCAAGGGATCTCCGTATTCGTGCAAGGCTTTTGGATATGCGGGGCAGAGAACTGGACCGGGTATCCCTGACGGGAAGGGAGAACAGACTTGAATTGGGGAAGGGATTGACCCCGGGCCTTTACCACCTGCTCATTGTCACCAGCCATGGAGTAAAACGCTCGACAACCGTTCGGGTCCCCGCTTACTAGCGGGGGATCTATTTCTTGCCTCCCTTTCCGTGGCAGTGTTTGTATTTCTTCCCACTACCACAATAGCACGCTTCGTTCCGACCCGGGGTTTTTTCGGCCACGACGGGTTCTTTTTTGGCCTCTTGCTGCTGAGGAGCTTCGGATCCTGATGTACCCCCGCTGGTCAGATCGTTCGTCCGGCTTGTCTCCAGACCGCTAAACGCTTCTGAAGGTTCCGTTTGGGCTTCTTGGACCCCTTCCTCCGAGACGGGGAGGGACGCTTTCATCAGGAAGGTGACGATCTCTTTGTTCATCTTTTCCAGCATCTTCTGGAAGAGTTCAAAGGATTCGAACTTGTAGACCAGCAGTGGATCCTTTTGCTCGTAACGGGCATGTTGGACTGATTGACGCAGGTCGTCCATCTCCCGTAGATGGTCTTTCCAATCGTTGTCGATGATCGATAGGGTCACACTTTTTTCGATCCCGGTCCGCAGGGCGGGCTCTCCTTTCTCGGCAGCTTCTTTGAGGTCGACGAGAACTTCCAATTCCTGAGAGCCATTCGAGAGTGGAAGGACGATGTTCCTGTATTGGGTCCCTTGTTCCCGGTGAACGTTCTCTATTACAGGCAGGGCTTGAGCCGCGAGCCTTTCTGATTTTTGCTGATAGCGTTCATAGGCTTCCTTGTAGACGATGTTCCCCAATTCCTCCGCCGACTTGTCGATGAATTCCTTTTCCGTAACGGGGCTTTTCATGGAGAAAACGCGGATCAGTTCGAGGTCGAAATTCTCGTGGTCCAGGGCTTCGTGATATTCCTTCACGATCGCATCCGCTGTTTCCTTGAACATGTTCTGGATGTCCAGGTTGAGGCGGTCCCCGAACAAGGCATGGCGACGTTTGGTATAGATCACATCCCGTTGGGAGCTCATTACGTCGTCGTACTTGAGGAGGTTCTTGCGAATGCCGAAATTGTTCTCCTCAACCTTCTTTTGAGCGCGTTCGATCGATTTGGTGATCATGGAGTGAGTGATCACTTCCCCTTCCTCGACCCCGAGGCTGTCCATCATCTTGGAGATCCGTTCTGACCCGAAGATCCGCATGAGCTTGTCCTCGAGGGAAACGAAGAACTGGGAGGTTCCCGGATCCCCCTGCCTTCCGGACCGGCCCCGAAGTTGTCGGTCGACGCGGCGGGATTCGTGTCTTTCCGTTCCAATGATCGCTAATCCTCCGGCTTCCGCTACGCCTTCGCCCAGTTTGATATCGGTACCCCGGCCGGCCATATTGGTGGATATCGTTACGGTCTTGGCCTGACCTGCCTGGGCAATAATGTCCGCTTCCTTTTGATGGAGTTTGGCGTTGAGCACATTGTGTTCGATGCCCTGCATTTTGAGCATGCGGCTCAAGAGTTCCGATACCTCAACGGATGTTGTTCCCACGAGTACCGGCCGGCCGGCATCGCGCATTCGCTGGACCTCCTCGATCACGGCATTGTACTTTTCCTTTTGCGTCTTGTAAACGAGGTCTTCTTTGTCGTTGCGGATCACCTTTTCGTGTGTGGGGATCACGACCACGTCCAGGTCGTAAATGTCCATGAATTCTCCCGCTTCTGTTTCGGCCGTGCCGGTCATGCCTGCCAGCTTGTGGTATTTCCGGAAGTAGTTCTGAAGGGTGATGCTGGCATAGGTCTGGGTGGAGGATTCGATCTTTACGTCCTCTTTGGCCTCGATCGCCTGGTGAAGGCCGTCCGAATAGCGACGTCCTTCCAGGACCCGACCGGTCTGTTCATCGACGATCTTGACCTTGCTGTCCATGACCACATAATCGACATCCTTTTCAAAGAGGGTATAGGCTTTGATCAATTGATCGATCATGTGGATCCGTTCGGCCTTTGTCGAATAATCCTGAAGAAGCTCGTCCTTTTCGCGGGATTTTTCCTCTTCGGGGCGGTCCGAGTTGTCGATCTCGGCGATTTGAGACCCGATGTCCGGCATGATGTAAAAATTCGGGTCCTCCGCTTCCTGCGACAAGAGGTCGATGCCCTTTTCGGTGAGCTCGATCGTGTTCTGTTTTTCCTCAATGACGAAGTAGAGCTCCTGGTCCACCTTGGGCATCTCCTTGGCGTTGTCCTGGAGGTAGAAGTTCTCGGTCTTTTGCAGTTGGGTCTGGATACCGGGTTCGCTTAGAAACTTGACCAGTGCCTTGTTTTTCGGCAACCCCCGGTGGCAACGGAGCAATGCGATGCTCCCCTCGTCGATCGTCTTTTTGTCCGCGTCCTTTTCGTTGAGGTTCTTGAGCTTTTCCTTGGCCTCGGCGAGGAGTTCGTTGATCAGCTTTTTCTGGGCATTGATCAATTTCTCGACCCGGGGCTTGTACTTGGGGAATTCCTCCTCGTTGCTTTTCTGCGAGGTGGGGCCGGAAATGATCAGCGGGGTCCGTGCATCGTCGATGAGCACGGAATCCACCTCGTCCACGATCGTATAGTGATGTTTCCGTTGGACCAGGTGGTCGGGGTTCGTTGCCATGTTGTCCCGGAGATAATCGAATCCGTACTCGTTGTTCGTGCCGTAGGTGATATCCGCCGCATAGGCTTTTCTTCTTTCTTCGGAATTGGGCTGAAAACGATCGATACAGTCCACCGATAGTTCGTGGAATTCGTACAAGGGCCCCATCCATTCCGCGTCCCGTTTGGAGAGATAATCGTTCACGGTCACCAGATGGACCCCTTTGCCCGCCAGGGCGTTCAGGTAAATGGGCAGGGTCGCGGCCAGGGTCTTGCCCTCGCCCGTCTGCATTTCCGCGATCTTTCCCTGATGGAGGGCGATCCCACCCATGAGTTGTACATCGTAATGGACCATGTCCCAGGTGATGGTCTTGCCTCCAGCCTCCCAACTGTTCTGCCAGATGGCCTGCTCCCCGTCGATCGTGATGTGGTCCTTCTTGCCGGCCAGTTCCTTGTCGAAGTCCGTGGCGGTCAGGGCCAAGGACGTGTTCTCCTTTAAGCGGCGGGCGGTCTCCCGGACCACTGCGAAAGCCTCAGGGAGGAGCTCCTCCAGGACCTTCTCGATCTTGTCATCCATCTTCTTTTCGATATCGTCCACCTGTTTGTAGATATCCTCCTTCTCCTTGATGGTCATGCCGGGGTTCTCCTTCACGGTCTGCTTGAGTTCCTCAATGCTCTTTTCATCTCCGGAAACGGCATCCCGGATCCTCTGCTTGAAGGACCGCGTCTTTTCTCTCAGTTCATCGTTACTCAGCTTGTGGAGGGTGGAATATTGCTCATTGATCTGCTCCACAATGGGTTCGAGTTCTTTGATATCCTTTTCATACTTATCCCCGAAGACCTTTTTGAGAAGATTGGTGACTGTTCCTATCATTTGCTTTATGATCCTTTGGTGGTCCGTTTTTCATATAGGAATGACACATGCATGTAGGGTCCTGTTTTCCCAACCGCTTTACAAGCACGGGATAACATCCCCTTCGCATGGCCTTCTTCTTACCAACGAATGTAATTCAAAAAAGTGGGAAAGGGCTCGCCCCTAAGCAAATGTCGATGCTATGGCCGATCGGGACGGATTGGTCCTTGAATGCCCTTTTTGGGGGAAAGGGGATATCAATATTCGTCCTCGTTAAAGAAAAAGTCCTCCTTGGACGGATAATCCGGCCAGATGTCCTCGATGTTCTCGTACACCTCGCCTTCATCCTCCAATTCCTGAAGATTTTCCACGACCTCCAAAGGAGCGCCTCTTCGCATGGCATAATCTATCAACTCCTCCTTTGTGGCAGGCCAGGGAGCATCTTCAAGGTACGATGCGAGTTCAAGTGTCCAATACATAGATCGTCTTCCTTTACCTGTGCCTCTCTATTTACTACAAAAATAGAGTTTTTGAAGACATGCCCACGGAGAACCCGTTAAGGGTCTATCCTGGGGCTTTTGGGAGTTCCCAACGAAAATTCCGCTTTTTATGTTTCATTTTCTCTGGAACGACCGGTGATATCCAGGAAATTTCTTGGCAAAGAAAGTGTTCAATCGGCTCGGTCTGTCTTTGGTTCCCAGGGTGTTTCCTGAACCCCGAGCTTTTGGGTCAATTTTCTCGCCAAGACGAAGAGATAGTCCGATAACCGGTTCAGGTATTTGATGATTAAAGCGGGAACCTCCTCCAGCTCCGCTAAATGGGTGGCTTTCCGTTCTGCTCGCCGGCAGATGCAACGGGTAATATGGCAATAGGAAACGGTCGTATGGCCACCAGGGAGCACAAAGGAACGCATGGGAGGCAATTCTTTGTCCATCTCATCCATGGCATGCTCCAACTCGTCTACGTCCGACTCCTTGATATTCGGGAGTTTTTCCGCCATGTCCTGGTCTCCCGAAGCCAGGATCGCTCCGATGGTAAAGAGACGATCTTGGATCGCGACCAACCGTTCGCGTATTTCCGCTTCCTCTGCCTGGTCCCGGATCAGGCCTATCCACGCATTGAGCTCATCCGTCGTCCCGTAGGTTTCGATGCGGATGTCGTGTTTTTTGACCTTTTGACCAGCGAGGAGGGAGGTTTCCCCCGCGTCCCCTTTTTTCGTGTAGATCTTCATGCTGTTGGGCTTTCGGTGGTCGGTATGGTATCACTGATGATCGCTCCGTCCTGAAGACCGACGACCCGCCTGGCAAATTTGGCGATCGCTTCCTCGTGGGTCACGAGGATCACGGTGTTCCCCTGGGAATGGATCCGGGCCAACAAGCCCATGATCTCGTTCGAGGTTTTGGAATCGAGATTTCCTGTGGGTTCGTCGGCCAGGATTATGGAGGGGTTGTTCACAAGGGCCCTTGCCATGGCCACACGTTGTCTTTGACCCCCGGAGAGTTCATTGGGTTTGTGATGGGTTCGATCGGCCAGGTCCACCCGTTCCAGAACTTCCTTGGCGCGTTCCTCGCGCTCCTTTTTCGGATAGCCGGCATATATCAGGGGTACAGCAACATTCTCCAGAGCTGTGTAGCGGGGAAGGAGATTAAAGGTCTGGAACACGAAACCGATCTCTTTGTTGCGGATCGTTGCCAGTTCACTGTCCCCGAGCCGGCTCACGTCGTTTTGGTTCAAACGATAGGTCCCCGCCGTGGGGGTATCCAGGCAACCAAGGATGTTCATCAGCGTGGATTTTCCCGAACCCGAAGGACCCATAAGAGCGATGTATTCGTTCTCAGCGATCTCGAGGTCGATCCCCGCCAGGGCATTAACGGTCTCCGTACCCAAGTGGTAGGTTTTCCGGATCCCTTCCAGCTCTATGAGCTCGCTATTCATGGTCGGCAAAGATAAGAGGCGATAAGGGCACGGATCAGACCCAGAGCTTCAAATGTTCTTTCTCCTTTTGTTCCGCACGGAAGAATACCAGTCCCATCCAGAAGAGGTCCAGGGTAAGGCTGACCCGGTCGTACGCCTTGATCCTTTCCCAGGCCCGGAGCATGCCGGGAGACCAATGAATATCGTCCAACAAGATCACCGTGTCGTTGTGGCACTTGGGAAGGAGTTGTTCAAAATAGCTAAGTGTCGGTTTTTCCTGGTGATTGGCATCGATCAGGGCCATGTCAATGCTTTCGAGTTCGTTTATGGCCTTCGGGAGTTCTTCATCGAGGGGACCGGTACGGATCTCGATGTGTCCCATGCCAGCATTTTTAAAGTTGTTCCGCGCCACAGCAGAAGTATGGGGGCATCCCTCGAAGGTCATAAGCCGGGCGTTCGGATTCCCGCTTGCCAGGTATAGGGTTGAAAGACCGACGGATGTGCCGAGTTCCAGGATGGTGTTCGGTCTCAACGAATTGACGAGTCGGAAAAGGATCCTTCCGTATTTTTTGGATATTCCCGATACCCTGGCTATATGGGAAAGCTTCCGGACCTCCCCTTCCATGCTTTCAGATCCTGCTCCCAGGTCCCGGACCTCGATCCGGCGTTGCGAACGGTACAAGTTTCGCCGGATGGTGTCGATCACCGAAGGGGGAGCGGTTTGCCTCCCTTTCCCTTTGAAGACCGATTCGAAGAGGTCAAAAACGAAGGGTGAGTGGATCCCGTAAGGGGTCTGTGCTTTAAAGAAGTGAAGCGAGTATTTTCGTAGTGACCAGAGGGTTTCCATTGAGTGTGCAGGCGAGCTTCATTCTTCATGCTTCTCAGTAGCGAGTATTGAGCACTTCGTACTGATAAAGAGGAATATTTGGAATATTAGCAGCTTATGCATTTTTTTGATGAAGCAAAAACCCAACATTATTAACTTCATGCCACTCCGTTTCATATACTTCATCCCCTTGCTATTGGCACTCGGGTGCAAGCAAAGTAACGAGAAAAAGAACGAAGACATGAACAGTGCTGAGAGCGGTCAAGAAAAAGAAGAGAAAAAAACGGCCGGGTCGTCTGACGGGCAAAGTGGGAACGCTCCCCCTGTCCTCGTCATCCATGGGGGTGCCGGGAATATAACCCGGGATTACCTCTCAGAGAACAAAGCTGAGGATTACAGGGCCAAGCTGAAGGAAGCCCTTGATACCGGATATGCTGTGTTGGAAGCGGGTGGGAGTGCTACCGACGCTGTTGAATCAACCATCCACGTTATGGAAAATGCGCCCCTTTTCAATGCGGGTAAAGGTGCCGTCTTCACACATGACGAGAAGAACGAGATGGATGCTTCCATCATGCGGGGAAAGGATAAGAATGCCGGGGGTGTGGCTGGTGTGACCACCATCAAAAACCCCATCACTGGAGCAAGAGCGGTGATGGAGGACTCCAAGCACGTGTTGCTTGCTCGTGAAGGAGCTGTGGAGTTCGCTGAGGAACAGGGCGTGGAGACCGTGGATCCCGCTTATTTCAAAGTGGAAAGGCGTCTCAAGCAACTGCGGGAACGGAAAAAGGAGCAGCAGCAGGAAGCCTATTTGGATGTAGAGAGTGAGCGGAGGCCGGAGGGACCCGAACATGGAGCGGTCGATAGAGATGCCCCGCCTTCCGACGACAAGTTCGGTACGGTCGGGGCGGTGGCCCTCGACAAGGAAGGGAATTTAGCGGCCGGGACCTCGACCGGTGGGATGACGAACAAGCGCTACGCCCGGATCGGGGATTCACCGATCATCGGGGCCGGCACCTATGCTGATAACCGGACCTGTGCGGTTTCCGCTACCGGCCATGGGGAATTCTTCATGCGCAATGTAGTGGCCTACGATATCGCCGCGGTGATGGATTATCAGGGAAGATCCTTAAAAGCTGCTGCTGATACGGTGATCAATGAAAAGTTGAAGGACTTCGGCGGTGATGGGGGTGTGATCGCTTTGGATGCCGATGGTCACTTCACCATGACCTTCAACACGAGCGGGATGTTCCGGGGATACAAGCATTCCGAAGGCTCGGATGTGGGGATTTTTGAGAAATGATGGATCAAAGCCCCGCCTCGCCTTTTATCGTGCATTTCAGCGTGGAATCATGGGAAAAGTGGGCGCTGCTGGATTCGAACCAGCGACCCCTTGCTTGTAAGGCAAGTGCTCTGAACCAACTGAGCTAAGCGCCCCGACTTCGGCCGCGAAGAACGGCTGCAAATATAGCCCTTCTGAGCTTTCAGCCAAAATGGAAGGCCTCTTTTCGAGCTTAGGGGCCAAAAAGGGTATATTCCCCTTCGGGTGAATTATTCCGGGTCAACGGGGTAGCGTTTCATTTCCATGGCCTCGGCGACCACGTAAGCGCTGCCAGTGATCAGGACCAAGTCATCGGGTTTGGCAGCGGTCCGGGCTGCTTCAACAGCATCCGCGACGGATCCGTGTAAGGCGGTGGTCGTTCCGTGTTGGAGGAGGGCCCGGTTCAATTCATCGATGGATAATCCGCGCTGGATATCCGCCCGGCATTGATAGTAGTTGGCCTCGGTGGGGAAATGGGGGAGGAGTTTGGCGGGTTCCTTGTCGTTGCTGAAGCCAATGACCAGGTGCAGGGCGCGGTGGGGTTCCTCTTCAAGGGCTTTCTTTTGGCCTCGCAAAGCTTCCTCGTTGTGCGCGATATCACAGACCGTTCGCGGGTTTTCGGCCAGTAGCTCCCATCGACCGCGCAATCCGGACCGTTTTTTGACGGACCTGAGCGCTTTCAGCGTTTGTTTTTCCTCGATGGCCCATCCCCTGTCTTCTTTAAGTGTTGACAAAGTGGTCAGGGCCGTCTGAATATTCTCCTGATGGAAGGGACCTTTGAGGTCCGTTTCATAGGGGCTGTTCATGGAAGGATCCATTGCCTCGTTGATCGCTACTCGTTTTTCCCGGCCTATACCGTACAGGACCTTTCGGGCTTCATCGGGAAGCGCACCGAGCACGAGCGGGGTGTCCTCCTTGATGATCCCCCCTTTCTCCCGGGCGATCTCGGTGATCGTGTTCCCAAGGATGGCTGTGTGATCGAGGCTGATGGACGTAATGACCGCCACCTCCGGTTCCAGGATGTTGGTCGCGTCCAAACGACCACCGAGGCCGGTCTCGACGATCGCGATGTCCACCTTTTCCTCGGCGAAACAGGCAAGAGAGATGGCCAATGTAGCCTCGAAATAGGAGGGGGCGAGACTTTCTATCAAGGGCTTGGCCCGTTCGACCAGCTCAGTGAAAAGCTTCTTCTTACAAAGGGCTCCTCCGATCCGCATGCGTTCCCGGATGTCGAGGAAGTGGGGAGAGGTGTGGAGGCCGGTCCTGTAACCGTTCGCTTCGAGAGAAGCCGTTAGGATATGAGCGACCGAACCCTTGCCGTTGGTCCCGGCGATATGGATGGATGGATAGGCCTTTTCAGGATGCCCCAGTCCTGCCAGTAGGGCCTGGATGTTCCGGAACCCCGGTTTGATAGCGGAAACCCCCGTTCGTTGATAAAAGGGGAGTTCTTCAAGGAAGCGCGTGGATTCCTCGTAGGTCATTCCACTGTAAAGTCAATGGCGATCTCCCCGACCTGTTCCACTGCGGCATCCTGCTCCTGGTTGAATTTCCAGCGTTTGGCCGCGTCCACGGCGAGGTCCTTTAAATATTGGCTGGTGGTCGTGGATTTGGAGGCATTGAAGGAAGTGCGGACCACCTTGCCCGATCGGTCGACCCATATCTTTAAGACCACTACTCCTTCCTCGTTCTTGTGTTTCTCGGGTTTGGAATGTTTTTTGATCTTGCGACCGCTTAATTTCCACTCCCCCCATCCGCCTAACGTGCCCCTACCTTTGGGTTGGCCCTCAGGGTCCCCTTCGTTGCCGGCCACCTGGTCGTCGCCTTCTCCGCCTCCTCCTTTCCCATTCCCTTCAAGGGCCTTCTCGACCAAAGACTGCTCCTCGTCCACTTCTTGTTCTTTTTTTTGCTTGGTCTTCTTTTCTTCTGCATTCTTGAGCGAAGTAGGGGCCTCCTTTTGGGTTGCGACCTTTTCGGTGGTCTTTGTCTCGTTCGTTGTTTCCGGCTGGTTTTGGGCTTGTTCTGAGCTGGGTTCTTCGGTCTCCTGTACATTGGCCTCTGTATTACCGCTACCAGCACGGTTCTGACCCAGTTCCATGGCGATCGATACCATTTTTTCTTTTGGTGGAGGGACGGGCGTTTTCAGCCCAAAAAAATAGAAAAGAACGGCCAGGACCAGGTGGAAAAGGACGGTACCCAGGATGGCGTAACGCTTGTTCCGGTCATCCCAGACCCTTTTTAATTCGGTCTCGTTGCCAGTACGATCTCCCATTCGTTCTGTTTAGCGAGGTTCAGTACGTTCACGGTCGTTCCGCTTGGAACGGCCTTGTCCACGTGCAAGACGATCGCTTGTTTTCCCTTGCCCTTCAGTTCGTTTTTGAGGACCTTTTCGAGCTCTTCTTTGGGAACGGCCTTTTCGTTCACGTAATGGGTCTCATCGGCCTGAATGGTCACGGAGACCTTGGCGTTCTTTTTGGTCTTGTTCTTGCCCTGGGGCAACTCCACGGGCAAGGCGTAGGGGCTGATCAGGGTGGATATGATGATGAAGAAGATGAGCAGGAGAAAGACCAGATCCGTCATGGAGGATTGGCTGAAACTGGTACTGATCTTGTTCCTGGAACGGATGTTCATGATCTTCTGCCGATCTTTTCTGTGTGTTTATTAATGCGGGCGATCGTTATTGTTCGCTTTCTCCCTTCCCGGACCGCTCTTCTATAAGGTCCAGGAATTCAATGGAGGAGGACTCCATTTGATGAACCACTTTGTCCACTTTGGTGACGAGTATGTTGTAGGCGATATAAGCGATGATGCCGATAATGAGTCCGCTTAGGGTCGTTACCATGGCCTGCATGATGCCGCCGGACAACTGATCGATCTGGATCCCTTCCCCGCTGATCTTCATTTCGTGGAAAGTGACGATCATCCCGATGACGGTACCTGTGAACCCGATCATGGGCGCTACTCCGGCTATCGTGGCGAGGCTTGATAGGTTCTTTTCGAGTTTATAGACCTCCAGTTTGGCTTCATTCTCGATGGATGCGCTGACGTCCTTGACCGGTTTACCGATGCGGGCAATACCTTTTGACAACATGCGGGCGATCGGTGTATCAGTGTTGAGACAGAGGTCTTTGGCGGCCTCGAACTTCCGGTCGTTGACGTAATCCCTTATTTTATTGAGCATTTGGGACTCATCACGTGTGGCTTTTTGAATGGCGAGATACCGTTCGATAAAAACGTAAATGGTGATGATCGAAAGGATCCCCAGTGGGATCATGATGTACCATCCGCCACTACTGATCAGGTCCCAAATGGATATGGTCTTTTCCGTCACTGCCGTGGTTGTGTCCTTAGCGGCTGTGTCAACCGCCGGATTATTGATCTGCAGGATCGTGGGTATCGCCATAAAAGGAATATTGATGCGCTACGATGAACGAGGTTTTAATATAAAAAATTGTATCAACTGAACATCAAATAATAGGTGGCGGCTCCCGCCAGATAGCCCAATGTTGCCAAAAGCGTCATTTTTCTCATGTACCAGAGGAAGTCCATTCTTTCCATGCCCATGACCGCTACACCTGAAGCGGACCCGATGATGAAAAGGCTCCCGCCCGTCCCAGCACAATACGCCAGGAATTGCCAGAACTGTCCGTCCTGTACGAAAAGGGAGGCCCATCCTTGTGCACCCGGTTCCGAGATCGAGTACATGCCCATGGACGCTGCTACGAGCGGGACGTTGTCGACAATAGCGGACAAAGCCCCGATGGCGAGATCGATCCCATAAATATTGCCCAGGCTACTCCGCAAGAACCCTGCCACATTGATCAAGTGGCCTGCGGTCTGGAGGCTGGCCACCGCGATCAGGATCCCGAGAAAAAAGAGGAGACTGGAGTTGTCGAGTTTTTTGAGGACGGAAAAGACCGAAAGCCGCTCCTTTACTGAATACGGCTTGTTCTTGTGCATGAGCTCGGTGACCACCCATATTACAGCGACCCCCAATAACATGCCCATATAGGGTGGAAGATGGGTCCAGGCCTTGAAAATGGGGACATGGATCAAAAGGCCGATGCCCAAAAAGAGCACAGTTTGTTTTTCCTTTTTGGAAAGGTCTGGTGGTTCACCTTCGCTTTCTTGTCCCGGAGCTGGTTTTGTGATATGCCCCCGCATGGTGAGACTCAAAAAAAGCAGGGGGGCGAGCACGCAAACCAGGCTGGGTAAGAAGAGGGGAAGGATGATCCCCTCAACGGTCAATTGGTTCCCGATCCATAGCATGGTCGTGGTCACGTCCCCGATCGGGGACCAGGCTCCCCCGGCGTTGGCGGCTACGACCACAAAAGCCGCGAAGAACCATCGTTCTTTTTTATCAATGATCAGTTTTCTCAAGAGGGATACCATGACGATGGAGGTGGTCAGGTTATCGATCATGGCGGACAAGAAGAAGGACAAGATGCTCACGACCCACAAGAGCTTGACCCTGTGTGTGGTACGTATTTTGTTGGTGATGAGGGAAAAGCCATTGTGGGCATCGATCGTTTCGACGATGGTCATGGCGCCGAGCAGAAAAAAGAGGATCTCAGAGATGTAGGAGAGGTGGTGGGAGAGTTCGTTCTTGATATAAGCGATCTGCGTCAGCTCTTTTTCCCCGCTCCCATTGTTGATGAAGGCCTGGAAACCTTCGTGGTCATTCAGGATCGCATCCGCACCGATGATGAAGAGGGTCCAGGTCAGAACACCAGTGAGCAGGGCCGATGCGGATTTGTCGATCCGCAAAGGATGTTCCAGGGCGATCGCAAGATACCCCAGAATGAACACCAACGCCATCAGTACGTACATGGCCGTGATTTCTCCCCTATACCAATTGCTTCAACGCGATCTCAAAGGCCGTCTTGGCCACCCCTGTCCTTGCCGGGTTCTTTTTCTGGATGTCCTTTAAGCTGCGCCGCAGTGTTTCGGAGGTATCCAGGAAAATGCTCTTGTCCGATAATTCGATATCCCCTCGGCTGTGACAATAAGCGAAGACCCTTGCCATTCCACAATTCGATATAAAATCGGGAATGAGGGTGATGTTCTCGTCCACATGATCGGCAATAGGGCCGAAAAAGATATCCTCGTCCGCAAACGGAACATTGGCCCCGCAAGCGATCGTCTCCATACCGGCATCCATCATCCGGCTCACCTGTTCCTGGGTCACCAAACGGGAACCCGCACAGGGGATAAAGACCTCGGCCGGGAGGTCCCATATCCGTTCATTGATGGAATCGAAAGATTCCATGTTGGAGGCGTTCAATTCATTGCCTTTTTTGGAGAGCATGAGTTCGCGCACTTCTTCCGTACTGAGCCCTTCCTCTTTAATGATCCCGCCTTTGCGGTCGATGATCCCGACGACGGTCGCTCCGGAAAGGGCCAGGTAGAAGGCACCTGCAGCACCAACGTTGCCCCAGCCCTGAACGATAACGCGTTTGCCTTCAATGTTGTCATCGTGAAGATCGTAGAAGTGTTTGACGGATTCCGCGACGCCATAACCGGTGATCAGATCGGCGACAACGAACTTCCTTTTTGGGTCAGGGGTCAATTCCGGGTCTTCAACCACCTTTGAGACGCCCATGCGGAGTTGACCGATCTTTTTGATCTTTTCGCTCTCGGTGGGCTTGTAGTATCCGTTCACGGTCCCTTCCTGGGGATGCCATAAGCCCTGCTCTTCCGTCATCGGGATGACCTCGTTGACTTCATCAACGTTCATGTCGCCCCCGGTCCCGTAATAAAATTTCAGCAGAGGGGTGATGGCCCGGAACCAACGTTCCAGGACCCCGCGTTTTCGGGGATCATAGGGGTCGAAATCGATCCCCGATTTCGCTCCTCCGATCGGTGGGCCCGAGACGGTGAACTTGACCTCCATGGTCTTGGCCAGGGCCAATACCTCGTCTTTGTCGAGGCCCTTGCGCATGCGTATACCGCCCCCCGCTGAGCCGTTTCGCAGGGAGTTGATGACCACCCAGCCGACGGCTTCGGATTCGGGATCTCTCCACTCCAGAACGATCTCCGGGGCCTTGTTTTCAAACTCGGCAAGTAAAGCTTTCATGATAACCGCTTAATACGATTGTAGGAATCCATAGTACCGCTTTTGAGCGCAGATCCAGTGAAAGGAACGGATTGACATGGACAGCGAGCCCGGGTTTGGTGGACAAATGTAATAAAAGGATCCGTTCAGCCTTTGTTGGGGATTTTTGAGTTGATATACAGGGTCTTATTGTGTGTTTGGACCCTTATTCGGGATGGTGCAACTGACCACCGATGGAATCCGAGGAAGCCCCGGTCACGGATGCCAATATGTTGGTTTCACCCCTTGCCCTTAGCATTCCTATAAAGGCAAATACAAGTGCTTCCTTGTGGTCGGTGAGGGTCTGGTCAGGGATCTTGAGTGACCTTTCAGTATAATGAGCGATCCGTTCCATGAGGAAAGCATTTCTTGCACCACCGCCGGTCACGAGTATTTCACCAGGAGAGGTCCATTGGAGCGGCTCCCCGATCCGTTTTGCAATATGTTCCGTGGCTGTCCGCAAA
>CAYVSK010000020.1:17122-36523 GCA_964453635.1 uncultured Weeksellaceae bacterium
GCATTCCTGTTCCGGAGTAGGGGGCGCATATGTTCCTCGTACCAAAGCCGGTCCAGGGACCTGGGCGGAGGTGACCGATAAAAAGCCAGGGCGGAAAGCTCCTCCAGTAAGGCGGGTTGGATCGTTCCGTCTCTGGCCATGGTCCCGTCCTTATCGAATTCCATTCCCGCTTCTTTTGCCAGGTCATTGAGCACCAGATTTGCCGGACAGATGTCCCACGCCACTCGTTGTTTCTCCTTCTTCATGGAAATATTCGCAATACCCCCGAGGTTGAGACAAGCACTGTATTCCCCGAACAGGTGCTCATCTCCGATCGGTACCAGGGGGGCTCCCTGTCCTCCCTTTGCCACATCCTTCGTTCGGAGATCCGATATTACCGGCAAATGGCAGGTCGTGGCAAGCGCTTCTCCGTTCCCGATCTGGAGGGTATAACCTGCATTCGGTTCATGGAGGACGGTGTGTCCGTGAGAAGCCACAAGGTCGGGATTCCCATAACGTCCTCGGAGGAATTCCTTGACCTTTTCCCCCATCCAGATCCCGAATCGAATATCCGTAGCCGCAAGTATGGATGAAGGGGTTTCCGGGGTCAGGGTCTTCAACAGATCGAGGATCTCCGGATCGAAGGCAATGGTGGTAGAAGCTTCTATGGAATAGTTCCAGTGGCCCTTTTCATACCTGAACTGGCACAATGCCAAGTCGAGGCCATCCAGAGAACTGCCTGACATGAGGCCCAGAACAGTGTACGTGCTTTGCATGGGAAAAACAGGGGGTTCAGTTCAGTGTTCGAGTCCGCTTCTTTCGTCCTCCTTTATCCGTTACGAATAACGGAGATCCTTCGGATCTTTCCCTGATTGGTGAGGATCCCGGAAAAGTTTAAATTCGCTCACTATCCATTAAAGGACTGCTATGAACATTCAATTGACCGAAGAACAGAAGGCCGTGCGGGATGCGGCCCGGGATTTTGCCCACAATGTTCTGAAAACCGGTGTTATAGATCGAGACAACAAGCAGGAGTTCCCCGAAGAGGAGGTCCGTCAAATGGGCGAACTCGGGTTTTTGGGCATGATGGTCGATCCGGAATACGGAGGAGGAGGAATGGATACGATATCCTACGTACTGGCCATGGAGGAGATCTCAAAGGTGGATGCCTCCGCTTCGGTGATCATGTCGGTGAACAATTCTCTTGTTTGCTGGGGATTGGAAAAATACGGGACGGAGGAGCAAAAGAAAAAGTATTTGGAGCCCCTTGCGAAAGGGGAGATCCTTGGGGCTTTTTGCCTTTCGGAACCCGAGGCCGGGTCGGATGCGACTTCTCAGAAAACCTCTGCGATCGATCAAGGCGATCATTATCTTTTGAACGGAACAAAGAATTGGATCACCAATGGTGGTACGGCCTCGGTTTATTTGGTGATGGCCCAGACCGATCGGGAGAAGGGGGCAAAAGGGATCAATACTTTCATTGTGGAAAAGGATATGGAAGGATTCTCCGTCGGCCCCAAAGAGGACAAACTCGGGATCCGGGGGTCGGATACCCATACACTTCAGTTCCAGGATGTAAAGGTCCCAAAGGAGAACCGGATAGGCGAGGAAGGTTTCGGTTTCAAGTTCGCCATGAAGACCTTGGTCGGTGGACGGATCGGGATCGCGGCCCAGGCTTTGGGCATTGCTTCCGGGGCGATGGAGCTTGCCATTGATTATTCGAAAGAAAGGCAGGCTTTCGGAAAACCCATATCCAAGCATCAGGCGATCCTTTTTAAATTGTCTGAAATGGCCACCCGGATCGAAGCGGCTCGCCTGTTGTGCTTCAAGGCTGCCTGGCTCAAGGACCGGGGGGAACGATTCGACACGGCCAGTTCAATGGCCAAGCAATACGCTTCCCAAGTGGCGATGGACGCGACCGTGGAAGCCGTACAGGTCCATGGGGGTTACGGTTATGTAAAGGAGTACCATGTGGAAAGATTGATGCGCGATGCCAATATCACTCAGATCTACGAGGGGACTTCGGAGATACAGAAGCTGGTAATTTCGCGCGATCTGCTCAAGGACTGACAAGGAAGCATCCGATATCAAAGCAGCTCCTTTAACTCCTCCAACCCAAGGGCTCGGGATCCTTTTATTAGGATAAGCCGGTTTTTGATATTGGCTTCCCTTAGGTAGGGGATCGCTTCTTGTTTGGATCCAAATACCTGAAACGAGATCGGGGAAGGGATGTTCTCTACGGCTTCTTTGAATTCATTACCGATCAGAAGGCCCTCAGTGATCCCTCGTTCCCGGAGCTGCTTCAGGACCCCTTGGTGTTCCTTTAACGATTGCTCACCCATTTCGAGCATATCCCCCAGGATAACGTACTTTTTTTCGTGTTTCATTTCCGCAAGGCTGTCAATGGCCGCTATCATGCTGGTAGGATTGGCGTTGTAGGCATCCAGGAAGATCTGGTTCCGTTCGGTGGAAAAGAGTCGCGACCGGTTCTTCGTTGGCTGGTGATCGGCTATGGCCTTGCTTATCCGGTCTCCGGAGATCCCGAAGAATTTTCCTATACAAGCAGCCGCCAGGATGTTATAAAGATTAAAGTGACCGGCCAAGTTGGAGTCGATGGGTGGCATGGGGTCCCCTTTCCAATACCACTCTACGGAAAGAAATGGTGTGTCCGTGTTCTGAGGGGTTCCTTTACAGAAAACCTCGTTTTGGTTGCTTCCATACCGGATGGTTGAAAGTTCCTGTGGTATTAACTCCAATAGGTCCGGATCATCCTGGTTCAAAAATGCTTTGCCTTCGTGTTCAGCCAAGTGATCGTAAAACTCCTTATAGGCGTTTTTGACTCCCTCCAGGTCCCCGAATCCGGCCAGATGATCCTTGCCGATATTGGTGACCAGTCCGTGGTCCGGGCGGGCAATGTCGGCAAGGAGGCGATTTTCGCCTGGTTGGTTGGCCCCCATCTCGATCACAGCAAACTCGTGATCTCTTTCGATCCTGAGAACAGCCAAGGGCAGGCCGATGTGGTTGTTGAGGTTTCCGGGGGTTGAAAAGGTCTTATAGCGACTGCCCAAAACGGCCCCGGTCAATTCTTTGGTGGTCGTTTTCCCATTGCTACCAGCAATGCCAATAACGGGCATATGAAGGCTTTGCCGGTGATAACGGGCCAGGTCCTGCAGGGTTTTCAGGGTGTCGTCCACGACGATATAGCCGGTTCGTCCCTCGAAGGACCGATCGTCGACCACGGCCCGGAACGCTCCCTTTTTTAGGGCATCCGGTGCAAAACGGTTCCCATTAAAACGTTCACCATGAAGAGCGAAAAAGAGACTGCCCCCGGTGATCTTTCGGGAATCGGTGTTGACCGCTGAACTTTGGGTGAAAATACGGTATAATTCCGGTAATTCCATCCTGGAGGCAAAATAAGAAAAGCCGCCTTAGATGGGGAGGCGGCTTTTCGTGAACGGATGCTTTTTTAGGTGCGGATCTATTCCTCTTCTTGGGCGAACTTTCCAACGGGACTTCCCAATCTCGCCATCGCACAGCGGAATCCGATGGTGGATTTCGCTTGTTTTTCATTCAGGAAGCGCCTGGTACCAGGGCTCATCCAGTAAGCCCGATCTCTCCATGAGCCACCCTTGTAGACACGTGCTTTGTCATTGATCAGGGTGGTTTTTCCCCAATCGTACATGAAGTTTCCGTGATCCGGCGACCCTTGATCGTAGTAGATACTGGATTGCTGGTCCCCATCGAGATAGTTAATGTTGTCCGCTACCGTGTAGTTCCGGCGATCGATGTTCTCTTCCGCCCGAACTTTTCTCATCCGGATCTCGCCGGGTTTGGAGTCTACGAATTCCGATATCCCGGAGACCAGTTTGCTGGCGATCTCCACTTCGGAATCTTTCACCCCGATGATCACCTCATCCTGGATCTTTTCGTCCGCCTCCACGTTCTGGTCGTTATTTCTGAGTTGGATCGCCTCATCGATCGAGGTGATCAGGCCACCGACCAAGTTGGACTCTTCATCCGAGAGATCTTGTTGGGTCTTTTTCTGAAATTCCTCAAGCCAGGATTTCATGCCCTCGAGGTCGTATTTTGCCATTTGCCGTTTGAACTTGGTCCCTCCGCGACTGTTCTTTTCTTCCGTTTTGAACACATTCCCGCGGAAAGACCGGAATTCATTGCCATCTTGGGGGGTTCGTGGTCTGTAAACGTCCATGACCCATTCGCTTACATTGCCAGCCATGTTGTAAAGTCCGTAATCGTTGGGCCAATAACTGAACACCGGGGCCGTGATATCCGCCTTGTCATTGAGGTCCCCGGCGATTCCCATGTAATCGCCCCGACCGCGGACAAAATTGGCCTGGAAATCCCCAATAAACTTTTCTTTTGGATTTCTTACCCAGTGGCCATCCCAGGGATAGATCCTTCTTTCTTCGATCATACCGGCTTCCTGAATGGTATTCCCGATAAGGCCGTAGGCGGCGAATTCCCACTCGGCCTCCGTAGGAAGACGGTAATCGGGGAGGAGGATCCCATCCTTTTTCTTGATGTTCCGGAATTCCTTATTCGGGTTCAGGGATCGCTTCCCTTCCACCGCTTTTCCGCTTTGATATTGATTCGCGTAATAAGCTTTGGTGGTGAAATGGTCCTCGTTGATCTGAGCAGGGTTGTGTTTGAAGAGCCCCTCCCGGATCAGGATGAACTCATTGACCCGGTCGGTCCGCCACTTGCAGAAGTCGTTCGCCTGTAACCAGTTCACCCCGACTACGGGGTAGTCCCGATAAGATGGATGGCGGAAATAGTATTTGACGTAGGGGGTATTATAGGCCAGCTTTTTTCGCCAAACATTGGTATCCGGGAGGGCTTTGTTCACGATCTCGGGATAGTCAGTCCCGAAAACCCGCTGTAGCCAGTAGATGTATTCCAGCCAATGGAAATTGGTCACTTCGGTCTCATCCATGTAAAAGGAGGACACGGTCTTTCGTTGGGGGATATTGTCCCAATCGTAGGTCACATCCTCTTCGGTCCGTCCCATGGTGAAGGTTCCCCCCTGGACCAGGATCAGGCCGGGACCGGTCTCCTGCTCTGTGTAAGGGACTTTTTCAAACCCCCCGTTCTTGGGGTCGTTGTAATTCCAGCCCGTGATCCTGGAGCGTTCATTGGAACAGGAGGAAAGCATCATGAGCAATCCAACGAAGCCCATAGTCACATTGAGCCAGGATGAACTTGTGTGTGGTCTCATGGTACAGCGCTTTAGCATAAAGAAGTTATATTGAAGCATCCTTTAGAAGGATGGACAGCTTACGGTCCTGAATTCCCTTTTGTTGGGTTCACATTCGAAATTGATCGTTAGCGATACCTCGTGTGCCCCGGCGGTCTGTGTTCCAAGCTTGGAAACGGTCACGTCGTAGCTGTAACCGATTCCGAACATCCCGGATTCCAGCCCGACCATGGCGATGAAGGAATCGTCCTTTCGGAACCATAGACCACCGAGAATAGGTCCGCTTTGAACGTATAATCCCATGTTGAATTGTTGGAAATTCTCCTGTTGTTGGTAAAGAAGGTTCGGTGAAATGGTGGCATCCCCTGAACTGAAACGGTTGTCCTGAAGGGGTATCAGGGCCCCCACATGTCCAGTGTATTTCATGGGAAGCTTGGTATCCTCATTGTCCTCATCCAATAGGGATTCATTGGGTTCTAGCAAGTGATGCACAGCAACACCTCCATAGAAGGTCTCACCGAGGCCGACGATACCGGCAGAGGCATCGATGTTGCTCTGACTCCCGCCTCTGGGCTTGTCGCTGGTGGGAAAGATGAATCCTTTCCGTGGGTCGATCATATCGCCGAAAGTGAGTTTATCCCAGTCCAGTGTGCGTTGAAAAAAGGTGGCCTGAGCGCCGGCCCGGATACTAAAGGTCCGCGTCACATTGAACTGGTAGGAGTAAATGCCGCTGATCCGGGTCGTATTCAGGGTCTTGGCCTGTTGATCGTGGGTCACCAACAAGCCAAGGCCTCCGGAAAGGGAGCGAACCTGTTGATCATACGAAATGCTCGTTGTGACAAAGGTTCCGCTTAGGGCTGGCCATTGATTGCGGTAGCTCGATGTGACCCGGGGGCAGGTTTGGCTTCCTGCAAAAGCAGGATTCAAGTACAACTTGTTGGCGTAGAATTGAGAAAAAGTAGGGTCCTGAGCAGAGACCGTATCGGCCCCGAAATAGGCTAATAAGCACATTAGCCCTGCTGCCTTTGAAAGGGTCTTCAGCATGTCAGGGAGTTGGAGGACGGCTTTTACCGGGTCAATATTACGATTTTTTTTGCGAATGGTTTCAAATTTTTTTCTGGCCGGGCCGAACAATAAACGACATTTGTCAACCGTTGATCCGTTGTTTAGTCAAGAACTCTGGAATTATAATATTCCGAAGTTAAAAGATCCAGAACGGAAATTTAAAATGGACCCTTTGAACGTAAAGATCGGGAGAGGTGTTACACTTCTTCTTTTATTTCTGATCTCAGGGGCCGGGAACGCCCAGTTTGACAAAAGGGTGGAGCTTCAGTGGAAAGCACCGGTTAAAGTCAGGAAACTTGAGAAGAAAGTGCTGAACCTCGAGGGTGCACACCATCAACTCCAGGATCATCCCTTTCCGGTGTATCGAAAGCGTATACCCCTTCAGGGGAACGGTCCAATGGAAGTGCAGGCTTCGATAAAAGGGGTTTCTTTCGAAGATCTTGAGAAAGAGGAAAGAGCGGCTTTGGGGGAAGCCGGGTCCGATGAGCTCGCTCGTGATATCCAAGTGAATGCGCATATTACGAGAATGCGTAAAAAACCCTATACCCTTGTCACCCTTATACCCCTCAAAAAGACCCGAAATGGTAAGGTCCGGAAACTGAGTTCCTTCCGGCTCGAAGTAAAGACCCGACCAAAGACCATGTCCTCCAAGAGAGGAGGAATGGATTACGCGGAACGTTCCGTCCTTGCCTCCGGTGAATGGTTTAAACTCGGTATTCGTAAGACCGGTATCTATACGCTCACCTATGAGGACCTAAAAGATATGGGGGTTGAAGTGGAAGGGCTCGCTTCTTCCTCGCTCAATATTTACGGGAACGGCCATGGCATGCTCCCTTACGAGAACCGGGCATTCCGTTATGATGATCTCCGGAAAAATGCCATCATGATAAAAGATAGTGGTGACGGGACCTTTGATGAGGGTGACCGTTTGGTCTTTTACGCGAAAGGCCCTCATACCTGGGAATACGATTCTTCAGAACAAAACTTCATCCATCAAAAGCATCTTTATTCTGATACCGCTTTTTATTTTCTCGGGATCGGAGTCGGATCCCCGAAACGGGTGCCGTCCGCTCCATCGATCGGAGGCTCCCCTGACCGGGTAGTGGAGTCCTTTACGGACCATCGGTTCCACGAGCTGGATAAGCACAATCTGATCAAAAGCGGTCGGCAATGGTTCGGCCAGCATTTCAACGTGGTCACTTCCAAGAAAAAGCGTTTTCGTTTTCCCGCTATCGTTAATTCGAGAGATATCCATGTACGTACACGAGTGGCCTCTCGCTCTGTCGGGGCTTCCACTTCAAATACTTTCAGGGTCCTTTTGAACGGGGACCAGGAAGCTTCTTTTGATATATCCGGTGTGGATGATCATCACCTGGCCCGCAAAGCCCGGACCGGCTCCGCGGAATTCACCGCTTCCCCTCCCGGCCCTTCGGTCGGTGTAGAGGTCATTTTCCAGAACAACGGTCAGCCCAACGCGGAGGCCTGGCTTGATCTGATCGCGGTGAATGCGGTTCGTCGTCTGAAACTCGGTAATGAGGAGTTGCGATTCCGCAGCACAGAGGGGATGGGTACGGGGGACCTTTTGCGTTATTCCTTTTCCGCCTCCAAGGGGGTCGAACACATTTGGGATGTTACCGATCCGGCCAATGCCACTGATATACAATACGAGACCAGCAATGGAGAACCGTGGTTTCAGCGGTCGGCGGATACTCTGCGGGAGTATGTGGCTTTTAACCCTGACCATTACCGGTCCCCTTTTAAGGTCGGGCGGGTCAAGAATCAAAACCTTCATGGGATGGGCTTTGTCGATATGGTCATAGTAGCTCCGGGAAGTTTTAAAGGACCTGCCCGTTCCCTCGCTTCCATTCATGAATCCGATGGGCTTTCGGTGGAAGTAGTGACCCCGGACCAGGTCTACAACGAATTCTCTTCTGGAATGCGGGATGTCAGTGCGATCAAAAAGTTGATGAAGATGCTTTATGACCGGGCCGGTAAGGATTCTGCCAATATGCCCAAGTATTTGTTGTTGTTCGGGGATGGTTCCTTCAAGAACCGGCCGGAGGGAAGGCTCGATCAGGCTTCACGGATTCCCACTTTCCAATCCTGGGAATCCTTTACCCCTACCCGGTCCTATGTTTCGGATGACTTTTTCGGATTGCTCGATGACAATGAAGGAAAGGGAACGGGGGAATTGATGGATATCGGGGTCGGACGCCTGCCGGTCAAGACCCGACAGGAGGCCCGGGACGTAGTGGATAAGATCCGGCATTACACGAAGATGACGTCGTTCAATTCTTCTGGATCTGATCACGGGAATGGTATCCTCGACCCCAATTGGCGCAATCTGGTCACCTTTGTTACGGACGACCAGGATGGTTCCGGATTCGACGGTCAGTTGCACATGTCCCAGGGGAACCGTTTGGCCAACAAGGTTAGGGACCGGTCTCCTTCCTTTGATATTCAAAAGATCTATCTGGATGCTTATCAACAGGAATCCACACCCGGCGGAGAACGATATCCCGGGGCTGAAAGGGACCTTCGCGAAAGGGTGGAAAAGGGTGCCCTGATCCTCAATTATACCGGGCATGGTGGTGAAAAGGGATGGGCCCATGAAAGGATCCTGGATATTAAGACCATTCGGAACTGGAGCAATATTGAGAGCCTTCCTCTTTTCGTTACTGCGACTTGCGAATTCTCCAGGTTCGATGATCCCGGTCGGGTATCTGGAGGGGAATATGTTATCCTCAATCCGGATGGTGGTGGCATCGGTCTTTTGACGACCACCCGTACGGTATTCGCTTCTCCGAACTTCACCCTGAATTCGAATTTTTACGAGCAAATGTTGAAGGAGAACAAGAAAAAAGGAAGGCCCAGACTCGGGGATATTATGCTGCGAACCACCAATAAAAGTACGACGAGCGGGAGTGTGAATCACCGCAATTTTAGCTTGTTGGGGGATCCTGCACTCCGCCTCGCGACCCCTGAACATAAGGTCAGGACCACCCAAGTGAACGGAACCCCTGTTTCATCCGATAAAGACACCATAAAAGCATTGGAAGAGGTCACTGTTAAGGGTCATATCGAGAACAGCAACAATGGCCAGAAAATGAACGATTTCAACGGAGTGGTCCATCCGGTGGTCTACGATAAATCCAAAAAGATCACTACTTTGACCAATGACGGAGGCGACCCCTTTGTGTTCAGAAGCTTTGACAATGAAATATACCGGGGAAAGGCTAGTGTGGAAAAGGGGGATTTCAAGTTCAGCTTTCTGGTCCCCAAGGATATTGCTTATCAATTCGATAATGGACGCATCGCTTATTTTGGAAGAGATAAGGGCAAGAGCGCCCATGGTCACAATGAAGAATTCGTGATAGGTGGAACGGCGGATAGCGTGATGGCTGATGATAAAGGCCCCCGGATGGAAATCTTCATGAATAGCGAGGATTTCGTCGATGGCGGAAGAACAGGGGAAGATCCCTTGCTTATAGGAAAACTTTATGATGAGCACGGGATCAATACCGTTGGCAAAGGGATCGGCCACAACATTACCGCCACTCTCAATGGTAAAAGCGATCGGCGTGTGGAGCTCAACGACCATTACCAGGCCGACCTTGATACCTATAAAAGCGGAAAGGTCCGATATCAATTCAATGATCTGCGGGAAGGAGAACACGAACTCCATCTAAAGGCATGGGACGTGTACAACAATTCGAACGAGACCAAGACCGATTTCGTGGTCGCCAATTCGGAAGAACTTGCGCTCGATCATGTACTGAACTATCCCAATCCCTTTACGACCCGTACATCCTTTTACTTTGAGCACAATAATCGTGGGGCGGTGCTCGATGTCGGGATAAAGATCTTTACCGTTTCCGGTAAACTTGTAAAGACCATCCAACGGACGATCCAACCGGAAGGCACGAGGATCGGTCCCATTGAATGGAATGGAAAAGATGATCACGGAGACAACCTGGGACGGGGGGTATACGTTTACAAGGTTGATGTGCAGACTTCGAACGGAAAACAAGAAGAGACTTACGAGAAGTTGGTCATTCTGAAATAAAAGGATAGCACCAGGGAATGAACGGTGACCCATAACGAGAACCTATATGAAAAGTGTGATGACGCGGCGAATCAAAAAGGGAGCTTTTTTTCTTGCTTCATGCCTTCTTTTAAAAGGAGGACTTTACGGTCAGACCGGAGGTGGAGCGAACGAAGATGATCAGGACCTGAACACGATCACAACGGCCGTCCCCTTTCTTATGATCGGTCCCGATTCCCGCTCGGGGTCCATGGGTAATACGGGAGTGGCCATTCCCCCTTCCGCCAACTCCATACACTGGAATCCGGCTAAACTCGGATTCGTCGAAAAGGACCTCGAGGCATCCTTTTCATATACCCCTTGGTTGAGAGAGTTGGTGGATGATATCGACATGGCTTATGTGTCCGGCTATAAGCGCTTGGACGATAAACAGACGATCGGGGCTTCTCTACGTTTTTTTTCCCTTGGTAATATCACCTTCACGGATCAGACAGGGAACAAGCTCAGGGATTTCAAACCCACGGAATGGGCCGTGGACGTGGCTTTTTCCAGGAAATTGTCGGATAAGTTCAGTGGTGGTATCGCGGCTCGTTACATTTTTTCCAATCTGACCGGGGGCACGACCGTGGGAGGTAAGAGTTCCGAGCCCGGCCGGTCGGTAGCGGCCGATGTATCCCTCTTCTATAACAATGATGAGCTTCGGATAAAGGGCAGGGATGCCATACTTTCGGCCGGGCTGAACATTTCTAACATCGGTTCCAAGATGAGCTATACGAGCGGTTCGGAACGGGATTTCATCCCCATTAACATGCGCCTCGGCCCCTCCCTTACGGTGGATGTGGATCAGTACAACAGGCTCACCTTCGGGTTCGACCTCAACAAATTGTTGGTCCCCACTCCGCCCCAGTACAACCAGGATGACGAGATCATTGCCGGAAGGGACCCCAATGTTGGCGTTGCAAGCGGAATATTTGGTTCATTCAACGATGCTCCTGGAAATGTGGTGAGAAAGAATGGGAATATCGTTTACAACGACCAGGGGAAAGCGGTCGTTGAAGATGGTAGTGTTTTGAAAGAGGAGTTGCGCGAGATCAATGTGGGAACCGGCCTGGAGTATTGGTACGACGGCCAATTCGCGATCCGAAGTGGATTCTTTTACGAGCATCCCACCAAGGGGAACCGCCAATTCGTTACCATAGGGGCCGGTATCCAATACAATGTCTTTCAGCTCGATCTGTCCTATCTAGTGGGGGTGGACCAGCAAAATCCCCTTGGAAACACCCTCCGTTTTTCCCTTAGCTTCAATTTTGATAAAATGGGGGGCGATGATAATGAGGGGAGTAACGGTGATGGTAATGCAGCTGGCTCCTGATGGAAACACGGGTCGGGACAGGCTACGATGTTCACCGATTGGAGCGGGAAACATCCTTCTGGGTGGGGGGTGTGCAGATTCCCCATGAAAAAGGAGCGCTTGGTTTTTCTGATGGGGATGTGCTCATTCATGCGGTCATCGATGCTTTGCTCGGAGCGGCTTCTTTTGGCGATATCGGTTATCATTTTCCGCCGGGAGATGCGGCTTACAAAGATGTGGACAGCAAGGTGTTGTTGAGCCGGACCGCCGATATGCTAAAGGAGGCCCACTACAGGGTCGGCAATGTGGATGCGGTCGTCGCCCTTCAGGCTCCCAAACTCGGCCCTTACATTCCCGAGATGCGAAAGGTCATGGCAGATGTTCTCGGACTTACAGAGGAACGGGCACTTTCCGTAAAAGCGACCACCACTGAACGCCTCGGCTTTATTGGGCGTGAAGAAGGGGTGGCTGCCCATGCTATTGCTTTGATCCATCGGGATACCCCTGATGAAGAGGGGTAAAAAAAGGAGCTCGATGCGGAGAACCGGGCTTCTTTGATCGTATGGCCCCGGGGCGGGGGCATCCCCTTCGTCTTTTTTCCCTTCTTTTATTAAGAGGACCTTTTTTTCTTTTCCGGATCCAATTTGAAGTGTTCCTCCTTGAGCCCCTGATTCAGGCTATAACAAAGGAGAAGGAGGATCAGGGCGAACGGCAGTCCTGTGGTGATGACCGCTGTCTGAAGGGCATTGAGACCGCCTCCGATCAATAGGACGGCCGCTACGGCGCCTTCCGAAAGTGCCCAAAAAATGCGCTGTCCCACCGGGGCATCGACTTTGCCTCCGGAAGTGAGGCTATCCACGACCAGGGACCCGGAATCCGAGGAGGTGACGAAGAAAATGGTTACCATCGCGATGCCGATGATCGAGCTAACGGTTGCCCAGGGGTACTCCTCCAGCAATTCGAAAAGAGCAACGGAAACATCCTCCTGGACCGCCTCTGCAATGTTCCCGATCTGATTGAGCTCCAGGTTCAGGGCCGATCCGCCGAAGGAAGCGAGCCAGAAGAAAGTGAGAAGGCTTGGGACCAGGAGCACACCGAAAACGAATTCCCGGATCTTCCTGCCGCGGGAAACCCGGGCTATAAATGTGCCTACAAAAGGAGACCATGCGATCCACCAGGACCAGTAGAACACGGTCCAATTGTTCTGCCAACTGTTCCCTTCGCTGTTCTTTTTCCAGGTGACCTCCTGAAAGGCCTCGGTCCAGGTGCTCAGGCTGAAGAAGTTTTGAAGGTATTCGCCGGTCGATTGGATGAATACGTCCAATATCCAGGCGGTGGGCCCCACCAGGAACATGAAAAGAAGGAAAAGGGCACCGATACGAATGTTCCATTCGCTCAAAACCCGGACCCCCTTGTCGATCCCCATCACCACAGAGGCTGTGGCACCGATCGTGATCACACCGATCAGCAGGACCTGCATAGGCACATTGTTCCCGACGTCCCAAAGAAAATCAAGTCCCGCATTGATCTGTTTGACCCCGATCCCCAGGGAGGTGGCCAATCCAAAAAGGGTGGAGAGAACGGCGAGAATATCGATGAGGTCGCCCGGCCATTTGTAGATGCGGTTTCCCAGGACTGAATAAAAAACGCTTCGAATAGAGAGGGGAAGCCCTTTGTTAAAAGCAAAGAAGGCCAGGGCCAGCCCAACAAGCGCATAGATCCCCCAGGCATGCATTCCCCAGTGGAGGAAGGTGTACTTCATGGCCTCACCCGCAGCCACCGTTGTATTGCCTTCTCCTACGGGTGGAGCGGAGAAGTGGTACATGGGTTCGGCAACGCTCCAGAAGATAATACCGATCCCCATGCCTGCACTGAAAAGCATGGAGAACCATGCCAGGGTACTGAATTCGGGCCGTGCATCCGTTCCGCCCAACCGGATGTCCCCAAATTTGCTGAACCCCACGATAAGCAAGAAGACAATGAATATATTCACCACGAGGACGAACAACCACCCCATGGTGTCGGAGATCTTGTTCTGAACCTGCGAGAAAAGCCCTTCTATGTTCACGCCCAAGCCCTTTTTAAGGTAGATCACTTCCACGGGCTCGGTATTGCCATTTGCGTCCTTTTCCTGGGCAGCCTCGTAAAAAAGGTCCTTTGTGCGCTCAGGTGTACTGACACTTCGGCCATCGATAGAAAGGATGATGTCCCCTGCCTTCAAAGGAGAATCCGCAAAGAAGCCCTCTGTTCTTTCTGTGACCCGAATACCCTGACTTACATAGTGATCTTGGGCCTCCTTTTTGTCCAGGGCTTCCAGTTTTGCTCCGATCTTTACCTCACTTCCGCCCGTCTCCTTATAACTGCGCTTGTTGTCGAATGAGAGAGTAAGGATGATGAAAAGGATGATCAGGGCCGCCCCTGGGTAAAAGACCGGTGGATGGACGTCAAACCACTTGTTCGCCGGGGTCTCCTGCTGATGGAAATGCGCCATGAGTGAACGCTTTGGACAGCCAGCGGCTGAACCGATCCTGCAATTTTAAGAAATCTATGGGGTCTCTGAAAGCAAGCCTGTAAGTATTTGATAGGTAGCATAAAATAGCTTTATTTCAAAACCCCGACCTTTGTACCCGACAGAACTTCATCCGCCCTCTTGCAAAGTTTTGAGAATGGGTGGAGGGCTTTCTTCCTACGAACTCATGGCCAACTTTCCCTGGCATAGGTCCTTGTTCGCGTTCGGGGTCCTTTTCCTTGCATTAACAGCATTCTCGGGAAAAGGACAGGGCGGTGTTGATGATCCATTGCGGGCCAAGACCATTTTTGATATCGCTCAATATATCGAGTGGCCCAATGAAAAAGCGATCGATACGTTCACGGTCGGAGTCCTTTCCGGCGAAGCTCAACCCTACGGGGCGATCCGTGCTGAAGCGGATGAAAGGACCATCAGGGATAGACCCTGTGAAGCCGTTCAACTATCGGGACCCCAGGGATCGGACCGCGTCAATATCCTCTATGTACGGTCAGAAAGTGGATACGACGTTGATATGATCTACGAGGCCATCAAAGGCAAGAACATTCTTCTGATCAGTGAGAATTATCCCTATTATAAATCCATGATCACTTTCCTTTTTGAGGATTCGGTGACGGACTTCTTTGCTTATAAGAAAAAGCTCTTCGACCAAGGGTTCTCGATTACACGGCAAGCCTTTATGGACCTCGTGGAGGTCAAGACCCAGGCGGATTGGAAAGAAGCCTATCAGGCGACCGAAGGCCAGTTACGACGCCAGAAGAAGAAGGTTCAAGAACAAAAGGAAAAGTTAAAGGAGCTCAAGAAAAACATTGCAGAACAAAGGACCCTCCTCAGGGAAAAGAAGGCCGAATTACGGGCTTCTGAACAGGCGATCGAAGAACAAAAGAAGAACATCGCGGCTCAGAAAGCCAAATTGAAGGATCTAAGAAAGGCCGTTGAAGCAAGGGAGGAGGAGCTTGACCAGAAGCGTGTGGCCCTTGAGAAAAAGCGGCGTCAATTTGAAGAGCAACTCCGGAAAGCCCGGGAACAGGAAGCGATCATCGAGAAAAGGAAAGCGGAGATCGCGGAAAAGGAGGAAAGCATCGAAGAAAAGCAAGCGGAATTGAACAAGACCCTCGAGGACCTCGAGCAGCAACGGCTCATCACGTACTTGTTCATTGCTCTTATGGGAATGTTACTGGTGCTGGCTTTTTTCGTTTACCGCGGATATCGGGTCAAGAAACGGGCCAACCGACAATTGGAGGAGAAGAATCAGGAGATCGGGGCGAAGAATGAGGCGTTGGAGAGCAAGAATCAGTACATCGAAGAGCAAAGGGACCAGGCCCGGGCGCAGCGGGACCGAATACAGGAGCAGAACCGGGAGATCACCGAGAGCATCGAGTATGCGAGCCGGATCCAGACCGCCATTCTACCCTCCTTTACATCGGTCCGGGAAGGACTCAGCGACCATTTTGTCCTGCATCGCCCCAAGGATATCGTGAGCGGGGACTTTTATTGGAGCACCCGGGTGGAGGATAAACTCGTGATCACCGCCGCGGATTGTACCGGCCACGGAGTGCCCGGAGCCCTTATGAGCATCCTCGGTACGGCTTATCTCAAAGAGGTCGTTACCAAGCGATCGGTGACCGATGCCGGGGATATCCTGACCGAATTGCGGAGCTACGTCATTCATGCCCTCAGGTCCGAAGGGGAAGAGGATCAGGCCAAGGATGGGATGGACATGGCTTTGTCCGTGATCGATCTCAATACCCTTGAACTGAGCTTTGCCGGTGCCAATAACCCCTTGTATATCATGGCCCGGAAAGGGGAACACCATTTAGAAAATTCCAAGGATCCTGGAATTAAAAGGTTGGGACTGGAAGGGGTGCCTGATCGGGAGGGATATGAAGTGGCTGCTGATAAAATGCCTGTGGGGATGAGTGACATGGATCAATACCCCTTTAAAAGTCATAAGTTTCAATTGAAGGGTGGGGAACGTTTGTACATGTTCTCAGACGGCTACCCGGATCAATTCGGAGGAGAAAAGGGCAAAAAATTGAAGTACAAGCCCTTTAAGCGCCTTCTCCATGCCCTTCAGGACCAACCATTGGCCGAACAAAAAAGAGAACTGGAATCGTTTATGGATGCGTGGCAGGGGGATTTTGAACAGATCGACGACATTATCATCGTCGGATTGGAGGTTTGAAGATCAGCTACATTCGTAGTACTTTTTCTTGTTCCCCACCTCGGTCTCTTCCTTTTTCTTTTCCTCGAGCTTGTCCCCGCAGTATTCCTTGGGGTCGCTTTTGTCGGTCACCTGTCCATTCTCTTCGGTCACTTCCCTGCATTCCTCACAATGCTTTTCCTCCTTATTGCAACCGATGGAACCGGCGATCAGGAAAAAAACGAGAAGAATTTTCGATATCCGGTGTTTCATAGGTCTGCCATTCGGATCCCCGCCAGCATGCAGCGAGCGCTTCCACCTCCCGCTTTTTCGATCGTATCAAGGGGGACGGGGATTATACGTGTATGTTCGTTCAGTGTTTCGATCTGTTCCGCTGATAGGGAATTCCTGGCCCCCTCGGACATGATCAGAAAGGGGGTCCCTTCCTTGTTCGTTACCTGATAAGCATTCCCGGCGTATCGGGCCATTTGGTCCATGCTGATCGGGATGACCCGGTAACCACTACGTTCCAGGTTTTGTTGTAAGTTCTCCCGTTCTTCCTCGGATCCAATAGAATCCAGACAGCAGAGGGCAAAACCCTTTCCAAGGGTTAACATGACGTTGGTGTGGTAAATCGGACGGTCATGTTCATCGGTGGCCCGGAATCGTACCGTCCGATAGTTCAGTTGAATGGCCAGATCGTCCAAAAGGTCGATGTCCGTCCGTGGAGAAGGAGAACCGTACGCGGTCTTTTGAGCGTGGTCGAAAACGATGCTCCCGGTTCCCTCCAAAAAACGTCCTTCTTGCTCCTTTTCGCTCAGATCGATCGTATTTTTTATCGGGTAACCGCGTTCCTTCAGGTCCTGGATGATGTCCAGCCGCCGTTCGCCCCTGCGGTTGCTGACGTACATGGGGTAAAGAACGGCGGTACCATTGGGATGGAAAGACACCCAATTGTTCGGGAAAACCGCATTGGGTGTAATAGGGGTGGGCGTTTCCTCGAAGCATTCGACATCGATCCCATTGGAACGGAGGGTTCGCACGAAGGTCTCGAATTCCTCCATCGCTTTTTTTCTGACCGTTTCCTCAGCGATTCCAGGGTGGGTTTGAAAAAAATTGCTCGTTGCCGATTCGGGATCGTAGGCAAAATGGTCTGGCTTGATGGTCAGTACGGCGGATGGAAATCGCTCAGGGGTCATGGGTCGGGAAGTTTCAGGGACCGGGGTTGACGAACGGTCGCAAAAAGCGGTATGGCTTGGTCAGTACCCCATTGCGCGTCATGGTCGCCCGTTCGATCCGCTGATCGGTATCCGCCAGAAAATAGGGCAACACTTCCCTTTGCAGGGTTTCTCCGAAATCCGCTGAAGCGTTCCGGGGCAGTTCCCCCGGTAGGTTATCGACCGCCATTACGGCTATGGATCCGGGTTCATCGGGGTCACTCTCCTTACCGGTCGCAATGTCGTATCCGTAAAGGGGGTCGGCGATCGATGTGGTCCGAAGGGTCGTCGGTATCGGGCCATTAAGGTCGCAGCTGATGTCCGCGATCACCCGGATCCGAAAGCTGGGATCCTGAAGGTCTTTTTCCGTAAAGAATGGGGGAGCGGGAGGCTCCCAATAATGGGCCGCGATAAAGAGATCAGAGTTTCGGGTGAAGGGGGGGAAGAGGGATTCATAAGCTTCGGGGTGAGCGTGGAAATGCGCTTTATCCATGGGCGTGCCGTCGCGATGGCCGTAGTAATCGGGAAGGTCCAATGCGGTATAGACCGGCTCTTCACCATTGTAATGGAGGTACTCGGTCGGTGGTAAATAACAGAGCCCCACTTTCTCCAGGATCTCGATGGCCCCTTTTCCCACGGTTCCCTTGCCGGTCAGGACGACCTTTGTACCAGGTGCCAGATCGATCCTTTGGATCTCCTTTTCGAATGCCGTTTCATCCCCGCATTTATGGGCCCGTTCCATGCTGTATCGCCCCGTTTTTCGTCCGTACGCCATGAAGGCATTATAAGCTCCTGCTATTCCCGCGTATCGGCCGAATCCGATCACCCGTCTTTCGTTCTGGTCGCGTATCAGTTCGAAGTCGATGAGTTCGATCCGGTCTTCGAGGATCCGTTGTAACAATTGGCGGTTATGGGGTTGTGCTTTCACCGTATGGGAGAAAAAAAGGTATTTTTTTTCAGGGATGAGTGTCTCCACGGGCACTTCCTTGATCCCGATCAAAAGGTCGCGGTCGGATAGGTCCTCTTTGAGAGGCACACCCGCTCCTTTGTATTCCTCATCGGTAAAAGCCCGAACGGAGCTCGGTTGAACGACCACATCCGTTGCGGGGAGCTCTGTGCAAACCCTTTTGCACTGGTCGGGTGTAAGGGGTGTCCGTGCATCCGGTGGGGTCTTGTTCTCTCTGATGATCCCGATACGCATGAGAAAAAGTTTGGGCAAAAGTATGGATGATGCCCGGTCTGTTCGTTCCTTGAGATCGGTGTTCTTATTGTCGCGTGCGATCCGTCGATCGGGAGGGGGTTATCGACCCGTGAACACCGTGAACACAAAGTGGGGCATGACTGTTAAAAAAAGTGCACATTTGCGGAGCTGTTCTTTATGTTCTTTGAAATGGGGCCGACTTGGATTTGACAGCAAGGTCGGATCGTTATGTAAGCATGTCGAGTGTCGTGGACTGGCTCGTAAAAACCGTCCATGTCGCCTTTTAGATGGCGAAACTAGTGAACCAGCGCTCGCTGCGTAAACCACGATCTGGTTGCGCAATTTCCGGGGGGAACAACGCCTACCGGAACGAGCTGCCTCTTGGGGAACTTCGCTCAACAGTTCCCTCTGAGGTATCGACGAGTTGAGCTGCCCCGGGCAGGTGCCCTGATGTCCGGGAAAGATAAAGTGGGGCTTTGGCTTCCGGAGCGGGTTTTCTGTCCCCGGCCGGAGGTCGAGATGCAATGACAGGATAAGCATGTAGAAAGCATAGGGATCCCTTGTCTGGACGAGGGTTCGAATCCCTCCGGCTCCACTCTCCATTCTTCTTCGAAGTTGGCCTTAAGAAGGCCCCTTTGTGGTTTTTCCTGCTCCTTTT
>CAYVSK010000021.1:0-36343 GCA_964453635.1 uncultured Weeksellaceae bacterium
ATCCGGGGGCTTTTTCCTCCTTTTCCCGTCCCCCAGGCTGGGGAGCAGCGAGGCCATTGTTTCTTCCGTAGACCGGGCCGTAATAATGGCATTCGACCGAAAGGCCCAAGTAAAACACGTAAAGCCCGTTGAAAATGATCACAGCTATGTAATCCAGTATGTTGTATTTTCTGAAGCTATGGCACAGTTCGATATAGACCCGGACCAATAGGTAAATGTTGTACCCGGGGATGAGGAAAAGGAAGATATGCCACCAGGGACGACCGACGATCCTCAGGAAGGCGATAAAGTTCCACACTGGTATGAGGCATGCATATCCCGGTTGCCCGCATTTCTCGTAAAGGTTCCATTGGGCGATCACCGCAACGGCCAGGATCATGGTCAGTGGAATGAATATAGCGGGTCCGAATTGCCTGTTGAGGTAATGGACCGTATCGGTCAGAAATGTGAAGCTCTCTGTTATGAGTTCCATATGTATCGGCCTTTTTTAGACAAAAACGCTTACAGCTTCCATCATTCTCCAATTTTTTTGGACGAATCCTTATTAAGGAGACGGTCCCTGATGATCAGTGGTTGCCTGAAGGGGATAAATCCCTTCTCCTGTATCGTTTTGAAAATTGAACGGGAATTCGGACCTTTACGCAGGCACTACAAGACCCTTTTTTGAATGACCCCTGTGGATCTTTTGACCATTTATCGGGAAATGAGTCGTCAGCAGATCATGATGGCTTATCATGGGGTCTTTACACGGGCCGTGGTGGATATGCTCCATAAATATGTGGAGCACGAGATGAAGAACCGGGAGGTGAATACAAGGCTCCGGGAGGAAACGTTCGGGGTGCTGACCGCTTGTCTGGAGAACATCCTCGATCCCGATGCGCGCTCGGCCTCTTCAGAAGACGAGGAGCAAGGGGAACATGGCATCATTATTCTTGGAGACCGGGGCTCTGGTGGGCATTTCATTACCCTCGGTAATTTGGTCGCCAATACGGAACTGGAGCCTTTAAAAGATTGGCTGAAAAGAGTAGAGAGTGGGGACAAGGAAGAGCTCAAAAGAGAGCGGGAAGCGATCCTTCAACAGGAAGCTTCGTCCCACATGAGCGGGGCCGGGGTTGGGCTTCTTGAAGTTGCCATTGGTTCGGGGAACCAGCTTACCCATGCGTTCTATGAACACGACGAGACCCGGACACTTTTCACCCTCGAGGTGACTATAACCGGGTCGACATAAGGATATAGGGGCCCGCTCATTCGAATAGCTTTCGGGCTTCACTTTTGAGTTGAGTGGAAGCTACCTGGGTCGGTAGGCGCTCCATCTGGGAGCATCTTTTGAAGATCTGTTTGCTAAGGTCGATGGCAGAGGCGTCAGAAGGCAATTGTTCAGCTTCGGTATTGATTACTTTGACCATTTCCTCTTTTGCTTTTTTGACCATTTCCCAAGCATTGTTCGATACATAGATCTGTTGGGTGAGGTTGTGCTCGAATTCCTCCCGGATATTCCTTAATAACTCTTGGCGAAGATCGTTTGCGCTCTTGTTGCCCTGTGCTGTTCGCATGAGGAGATGATTGGGGGATATCCGTTCCAGGAACAGCGTCAGGCGCTCGTAAGCCTGTAAACGAACGGGCGTTAATGTTTCCTTGTTCTTTTGACGGGCCTCTATCATCCGATCCCGGAACTCCCGGTCCAGGAAGGAGCGCAACATGAAATAGACGACCGCTATAACAAGCCCCGCAGGGATCAGGATCTTGACGATCTCGAGTATTTGAGCTGTCAGGTCCAAGGGTCAGCGTTTTGTCCAATGGCCCGAAAGGGCCAAGCGAGGCGCTCAAATGTAACAACAATTTTTCATTAGCTTTGTCCGACGTTATCGATCCAGAGCTATGAAGCGCTTATCAGACAGGGTCCGTGCGTTATCCGAATCGGCCACGATCGCAATGACGAGGCGCTCCCGGGAATTAAAAGAACAGGGGGAGGATGTCATTAGTCTTAGCCTGGGAGAGCCGGATCTCGAAACGCCGGAATTCATTAGAGAAGCTGCTAAAAGCGCCATCGACCAAGGATTTACAAAATATCCGCCGGTCAATGGATATGCAAGTCTCAGGGAGGCCATTTGCCGAAAATTTGCCCGTGATAATGACCTCCATTTCGAACCCGGGCAGATCGTGGTATCCACCGGTGCCAAGCAATCCATCGCCAATATTGTCCTCAGCCTCGTGGATGCGGGGGATGAGGTCCTACTCCCAGCCCCGTACTGGGTCTCCTACTACGATATTGTGAAGTTGGCGGGGGGGATACCGGTGGTCCTGGATGGGGGCATCGGGAACGACCTCAAGCCTACACCCGAGCAAATTGCCAGTTCCATAACCGACCGGACGCGCCTTTTCTTGTTCAGTTCCCCCTGCAACCCGAGTGGCTCCACTTACGGCAAAGAAGAGCTTCAAGCCATTGCCGGGGTTCTCGAGGGTCATCCCGATATTTACGTGGTCGCGGACGAGATCTACGAATACATCAATTTTGATACCCCCCATTTCAGCATAGGTTCGATCCCTTCCATCAGCGATCGGGTGGTCACGGTGAACGGAGTTTCCAAAGGATTTGCCATGACGGGGTGGCGGATCGGTTATATGGGGGGTCCGGATTGGCTCGCAGAAGGGTGTACCAAATTGCAGGGACAGTTTACTTCCGGGGCGGCCGGTATTTCTCAGAAAGCCGCAGAAGCTGCAATTGACGCTGGTCCCTCAGCGGTCAAGGAAATGGTGGATGCTTTCGCCAGGCGACGGGAACTCGTTTGGGAATTGCTCGAGGGAATCGAAGGATGGGTCGTGAACAAACCCAGTGGGGCGTTCTATTTTTTTCCGGACGTCTCGGAGCATTTCGGCACCACTTGGGATGGATGGACCATTCGGAATGCGACGGACCTCTCCTTCTTTTTGCTCGAAGAGGCGCGGGTATCCACGGTGACCGGGGAGGCTTTTGGCAAGCCCGAATGTCTCAGACTATCATACGCCGTTGGGGAAGAGGATCTGCGAAGGGCAATGGAACGGATCCAAAAGGCCATTGGGAAATTAACCCCCCAGTAAGTGGACCTGCAAGGCATTAATAAAGCCTTTGAAGCCTTCTCCTCCCTGAATGTGCTCATTGTTGGGGATGTTATGCTTGATGCCTATCTGTGGGGAGGTGTCGAGCGGATCTCCCCGGAAGCACCAGTGCCGGTGGTCCAGGTCGGAAAAAAGGAGGAACGTCTGGGCGGTGCTGCCAACGTTGCGCTCAATACCCAGGCGCTGGGTGCGAATCCTATAACATGCTCCGTGATCGGATCGGATGAGGGTGCTGACCGCCTGATCGAGCTCATGAAGACCCACGAAATGCCCGTGGATGGTCTGGTCTCTTCCGGGGACCGCCGAACCTCCGTAAAGACCCGGGTCATAAGCGGTAGCCAACAAATGCTCCGGGTGGATGAGGAGGATGTCCTGGACCTTTCATCAGACGAAGAAGCGGGACTTTTCGATAGGATCGGCCAAATAATGGAACAATGGCCCATCGACGTATTGATCTTTGAGGATTACAACAAAGGCAATTTGACCCCTTCCCTCATTCAAAAGGTGATCGCCCTTTGTAAGGAATATTCCGTCCCTACCGTTGTTGACCCCAAACAGCGGAACTTCCTTGAATATCGCGGTATTACCCTTTTCAAGCCCAACCTGGAGGAATTGATGGAAGGAGTGTCGGGCCAGGAGGGGCTTTCAACGGAGGAAGCCGTTAAAGAGGCCACGAAGCAGGTCCGGGAAACCCTTCAGCAAAGGATGTCCCTGGTCACCCTTTCTGAAAAAGGGGTTTTTGTGGATAGCGAGGAGGGTCATGCTGTTTACCCTGCTCACGTTCGGGATATATTTGATGTATCGGGGGCGGGTGATACCGTTGTTAGCGTGGCTGCGCTGGGATTGGCCCTTCGGTGGTCACCGTCCGATATCGCACGTATGGCCAATCTTGCAGGTGGTCTGGTGTGCGAGAGGATCGGGGTCGTTCCGGTTGAAAAGGAGCGGCTAAGAGAAGAGGCCCTGGCCCTCTTTGGCAAAAAATGAGACCATGTCCCTGAAAGAGATCCGGGAACGGGTCAACATCGTTCTATACGACAGCAAGGCTACGGTCCTGCGCACCCTTCGGATCCTGAATCTTCTTATTTCTATATTTTCCCTGGGGTTGTTGGGCTATTATTACGGTTTTCCCCAGTCCGGATATTCCGAATCCGTCGTCTTCACCATCATTCAGGGAACCTTCGCCTATTATGTCCTCCAGTACCTTTTCAACCTTTTGTATGACTTTCATCCCCTCAGCTTCCTTAGGCGGACATGGTACGAAGGATTGTTGATGCTCCTTTTGATCATCGAGGGGATCAGTTACAACTTCTTTGGTCTTCTTTTCTTTCCCAACTTTTTTGTGAAACTGGGACTGGAGAATTTCGGGGACTTTTCCACGCTTTTTATCCTCCTTTACTTTATTATCGCCATGTTGGTGGAGTTGGGAAGGGGGGAGAACATCCTGCCCAATATTCGCATCCATCCTTCTACGCTTTTCATTAACAGTTTCCTCGTCTTGATCGTGTTTGGAACGGGCCTGTTAATGTTGCCTGAGATGACGGTACAGGGTGGGAGCATGGGGCTTTTGAACGCTTTTTTTACCGCCACGAGTGCAACGTGTGTAACGGGACTGACCGTGGTCGATACCGCCAGCTTTTTCTCTTTTAAAGGGCACGTTGTGATCCTGGTCCTGATGAAGCTCGGTGGGCTGAACATCGTTGCCTTCGGGAGTTTTCTCGCTATCTCGGGAAAATTGGGGATCGGAGTGAAACAACATCAAGTGCTGGAGGATTTTGTTCATAAGGGTTCGTTGCTAAGTGCCAAGGGATTGCTTGGAAGGATCATTATTTGGGGGCTCGCGATCGAGCTCATCGGAACGCTGCTTATCTTTTTCCTGTGGTCTTCCGATGTTGCCGGTCTTCCCCTCCGTGACACGTTATTCTTCTCGCTGTTCCATGCGGTCTCGGCTTTTAACAATGCTGGCCTTTCCGTTTTTACCAACGGGATGTACAACGAGTTTGTCCGGGATGAGTATTTGGTCCACATCGTGGTGATCGGCCTCATGATACTTGGTTCCCTTGGTTTTATGTATCTGTTGGACTTGTTCAGCCTGTCCAATCTTCGGGATCGACTCCGCTATCCCTGGAAAAAGCCCGAGTTCAGTACCCGCCTCTCTCTGTCCGTAAATAATTGGTTGTTGCTGTTGGGAGCCATCATTTTCTTCATTCTGGAGTTCGACAACGTGATGGCCGGACAGGGGATCGGTGAAAAGCTCATCACGTCGATCTTCCATAGCGCGACTGCGCGTTCCGTTGGCTTGAATACAGTGGATATAGGTTCTCTGACTTCTCCCATGGTCGTGGTCATCTTGTTTCTTATGTTCATCGGTGGGGGGTCGAGTTCGTCAGCCGGCGGTATAAAAACTTCCACGTTTGGTGTGATATGGGCTTCCGCATGGGCTACGATCAAGGGTAAAAGGAATGTTGAGGTTTTTCAACGCACCATCTCGCAAGACTTGGCCCTGAAAGCCTTTTCGATCCTTCTCTTTTTCATCGTCGGTAATGTGATCGGGGTCTTCCTGCTTTCCCTTACGGAATCCGATCTCCTGGCTCAAAAGGGTGTCCATATGGTAGACATTATCTTCGAGCAGGTCTCGGCCCTGGGCACGGTTGGATTGTCTACGGGTATTACCCCGGACCTCTCCTTTTGGGGTCGGATCATCGTGATCTTATCCATGTTCATTGGCCGGGTGGGTACGTTGACCGTTGTTTTCGCGCTTAGCAGACCGGTGCCCAGCACCAATTACAAGTTACCGAGGGGCCATACGATGGTGGGATGACCCTTTCAGCTGTTTTTTAGGCCGCCCCTATGGATCTTTTTACACGCCCCGACCGATACTTTCAAATTCGCGGCCGTCGACTACGTAGCGAGCTTTGATATCGCATCCAGACAACCCCCCCTGAACCATTGAAAAGACCTGTGAGTGAAAATGTAAAACCATATCAGGACCGACCCGGAGAAAAAAAGGAACAGGTCCGGGGAATGTTCGACCGGATCGCCGGTACTTACGATTTGCTTAACCACTTGCTCTCCTTTGGGATCGATCTTATTTGGCGAAGGCGGGTCCTGCGGGAAGTGAAAAGAACAGGTGCGGAGAGAGCCCTGGATGTGGCGACCGGCACGGGTGATCTTGCCATTGGGATGGCCAAAAGTGGTGTCCCCAGCGTGTTGGGAATTGATATTTCACAGGGTATGCTTGAGAAGGGAAAAAAGAAGATCGAAAAAAGGGAATTGGGAGAACGTGTCCGTTTGGAACAGGGGGATGCCGAGTTTATCGAATATCCTGATGGCTCCTTTGACGTGGTGACCGTGGCTTTCGGAGTGCGCAATTTTCAGGACCTTGAACGGGGATTGCAAGAAATGAAACGAGTACTGCGGCCGGGAGGTGAACTTTTGGTCCTGGAATTCTCCCGCCCCCACCTATTCCCCATTAAACAATTGTTCGGTCTTTACTTTCGCTATTTGGTACCCCTCATTGGGAAATTCATGAGTCGTGACAGGTCGGCATATAGCTATTTACCGGCTTCCGTATCTGTGTTTCCGGAGGGTCAGGCATTTGTCGATATCCTTTGCGCCAATGGCTATGGAGCGGTCCGGATGACATCCCTTACAGGGGGTATCGCTACCCTTTACAGGGCCAAAAAGGAATGATCCCCGTTACCGGGATATTGCACAGGATCCTTTCCATGGGCATACAACAAAATCGGGCAGGCCCCGTTCTCACGATCCGATCCGAACAAAAAGATCGAATGGCTACCTGGATCAAAAACGCTTTACCTGTGCTTTTCCTCTTGTTGGCTTCTCAGGCAGAAGCTCAACGCCCAAGGATCGAGAATCTACCCAACTTCGATGAACGATGGTATCACTTCGGTTTTATGCTGGGGTTGAATCAAAGTGGTTATTACCTCGATCGCCGGGCCGATCCCCCCATCGATGATACCCTCAAGTCTTTGGTCCCCGTTGACAAACCGGGTTTTGATCTGGGGATCATCTCCGTATTGCATTTTAACGATCAGGCCACTCTCCGCTTTGTACCCAACCTCTCTTTTCAGGAACGGTTGCTGGAATACACGTTTAAAGGGGATTCCCTCGATGAATTCGTTGAAAAACGGGTCAATTCCACGTTCATCAATCTCCCCCTGAACTTTAAATACCGTTCTGCCCGGATCAATAATGCGGCTGCCTACCTGATCGCCGGTGGGCGTTTCAGCATTGATATGGCTTCCGATCAGGATGTTGACAACAGCGTGAGCGATGAGATCGTGGTAAAGATGGATGCTGAGGATTTTGCGGGGCAGATCGGGGCTGGCTTTGACTTTTTCATGGAATACTTCAAATTCGGGATCGAACTGAAATTGTCGGTGGGGATGAAAAATATGATCATCAACGACAACACCCGTTTCTCAGAACCTATCGAACGGATGCGGACGCGCCAATTGCTCCTTTCTCTGACCTTCGAGGGCTAAGTTGTCGATTTCTCCGAACGATCTTGTATATTGCATCGAATTCCAGCGATTCCATCTATATGTTCGCCCGTTCCGTCGTTCGTTTTGCCTTTTTCATCTTTCTTTTTGCGGCATCCTCCCTAGGAATGGCTCAGGAAAGGATGGAGGTAAGTGTCAAAGAGAGCGATGATCCCAAAAAAGTCGTCGCTAGCGTAGATTCCAAAAAAGAAGTCCCGTCCCATAAGGATAAGCGAGTAGGAAAAGAAGATATCAGGATCTACCCGGACTCCACCAAAACGCGATTTCAGATCCGTTACGAGATCCCGGAAAAGACCTCCGTGGTCCTGAAGGTCTATAATCTCAAGGGGCGTTCGGTCCGTACCCTTTATAAAGGATCAAAGGCTTCCGGCCAACATGCCATCATTTTCAACACCACTTCTCCCGGGATCTATATGCTGGAGGCCAATATTGGCAATACCACGCTCCATAAACATTTGGTCCGGTCTTCTGAATGAGTTCCATTTTTGGGGAACAGATCGCAGGGCGTTTTCGTTAAGAATTTATCGTTACTTTTGTTCGTTAGCTTTTTGTTATGAGATGGCTATCCTCCATAGGCAAGAACAAATACGTGATCGCTCTGATCGCTTCCCTTACCTGGATCCTGTTCCTGGACGACCACGATGTGATCTCTTTGTACAATACCCGCGAGAAGTTAAAGGAGCTAAAGGAGGAAAAGGCCTATTATCAGGAAGCCATCGAAGAAACGCGCCGCTCCCTTCAGGAGCTCACGACTGACCCGAAGACCCTCGAAAAGTTCGCCCGCGAAAGGTACCTGATGAAAAAAAAGGGAGAGGATGTCTTCGTGGTGGTGGAGGAAGAAGAAAAGGAAGGGGATCGGTCCCCATAAAGAGAGCACTACCTCCTCTTCATGGTGTAGCGGGGAGAGCCTGGATAGGAATAGCGATTGTTCAATGGAGCTTGACCGTAGATCTCTATGGAGGGTCACAAGCATCAAATAAGAAAGGACTCCGCTATTTTCAGTGATTTTCCATCCATGACCAAGGAAGAATGGTGGGAAATGGTGGCGCGTGAGTTGAAGGGAAAGGACCCCTCCGGCATTATTCGGGATATTGGGGATGGTGTTACGGCTGATCCTTTGTATACGAAGGAAGAAATGGGGGTGGAGCAACAGGTCCCTGGTCGATTCCCTTATCGCCGTGGGATGGGAAGGGCCGACCGGAAATGGGAAATGCGTGAACGCTTTTCCTTGAATGGACGGGATCCTGAAGAGCTTCATGAGGACCTTCGAAAGTCCATTGAAAAAAAGGGGGCCAGTTCCGTTGGAATTTATGGGAATCTGAACGATCCGGCCATTTTGGAGAAGGTCTTCTCGGGGCTTTCACTTGATCGGGTCGCGGTCTGCCTCGAAAATCCGGATGAAACCTTTGCGGAAGCCCTGTTGGACCGCTGGAACGAATGGGGGGAGCGGGAAGAACAAAAGAGGGGTACGCTGGGTTTGGACCCCATCGGAGAATGGTTGAGGAAAGGAGATTGGAAGCAGGACAAGAACGGCGACCTGAATGGAGTGGAACGCCTCCTGAGCCGCATGAGTGATGTCTCACCATTTTTCGCTGTTGTGGAGGTCGGCGCTCACCGCTATCATGAAGCTGGCGCTTCGCCGGTTCAGGAACTCGCTTATGCAATGGCCCAGGGAGTCGAATACCTGGACCACCTGACCGAGGCCGGTCACCGGATCGATGATATCAGTCCCCGCATCGGGTTTTCCTTTGCGATCGGTAGCGATATCCTGGTAGAGATCGCGAAACTGCGTGCGGCTCGTGAATTGTGGGCCAGGATCCTGAGCCTCTATGGCCCTGAACACGTCTGTACTACGGCGACCCGGGTTCATGGCAGGACCTCCGCATGGGGGACCACCGTACTGGATGCTTACAACAATATCGTTCGAACGACTACCCAAGCTTTTGCTGGTATTTGCGGGAATGTGGACGAGCTTTCCGTGCGGCCCTTTGATGCCGGATACCAGGATCCATCCGGCTTCGCCCGGCGGATCGCGATGAATATCCATCATTTGCTGGCGGAAGAGGGAAAAATGGCCAAAGTTGCTGACCCCCTTGGTGGTTCCTGGTATCTGGAAAGGCTTACGAATGAACTCGGTGAAAAGGCCTGGACGGAACTCCAGAGAATAGAGGAAGCGGGAGGATGCATTGACGCCATCGAGAAAGAGTACATCCAGGAGAATATCAAAAAGAAAAGGGAGGCGGCTATAAGGCATGTTGAGACCGGGGAACTTCCCTTGGTCGGGGCGAACGTATATCCGAACGAAGAGGAGACACCGCCTGTGGCATATCAGGATGAAAACGGGGAACAGGTCTCAGCAAGCCCGGATATTCAGCCCCTGCGCCCCGTTCGGGCAGCGAGTGAATTGGAAAAAAGATCGTCCGGAAATGAGGCCTGATCTGTCAAAAAACCCGTGGAAGGAAGGGTCCGGCAAAGCAAAAGAAGAGGAGGGGAGTCCTGAGAAAGGGACCGTCTTTGATGCCCCCGAGGGGTTGTCCCTGCAGAACATTTATACCGCCGGGGATCTGGAAGACCTTGATCATCTTCGTTTTGGAGCCGGCAAGCCGCCCTTTTTGCGGGGGCCTTATGCGAGTATGTATACTGGCAGGCCCTGGACGCTTCGGCAATATGCGGGATTCAGCACTGCAGAGGAGTCCAATGCTTTTTATAAACGGAACCTGGCCGCTGGCCAGAAAGGCCTTTCCGTGGCTTTTGATCTGCCCACTCATCGGGGTTATGATTCCGACAATGAAAGGGTCGTGGCGGATGTCGGGAAGGCTGGAGTGGCTATTGACTCGATCGAGGACATGAAGATCCTCTTTGACGAGATCCCCCTGGACCGGATGTCCGTTTCCATGACCATGAATGGGGCTGTTATTCCTATTATGGCATTTTATATAGCCACAGCCCTTGAACAAGGGGTTTCCAAAAAGGAACTGAGCGGCACCATCCAAAACGATATCTTGAAGGAGTTCATGGTCCGCAACACCTATATCTATCCGCCTTCCCCTTCCATGCGGATCGTTTCCGACATCATTGAATACACGGCCCGTTACATGCCGCGCTTCAATTCGATCAGTGTTTCGGGTTACCACATGCACGAGGCCGGAGCCCCGGCTGATCTTGAAATGGCCTATACCCTGGCTGATGGTTTGGAATATTTAAGAGCCGGTCAGGAGGCGGGGCTCAATATCGATGCGTTCGCTCCCCGCTTTTCCTTTTTCTGGGGGATCGGGATGAACCATTTCATGGAGGTCGCCAAGATGCGTGCAGCTAGAGTTCTTTGGGCTCAACTGGTGAAGGGTTTCGGCGCTGAGGATCCCAAATCCATGTCGCTTCGGACCCATTGTCAGACCTCGGGTTACAGTTTAACGGAACAGGGTCCTTACAACAATATCGGCCGAACCACGCTCGAAGCATTGGCCGCAGTGATGGGAGGCACGCAATCCCTTCATACCAATGCCCTGGATGAGGCCATTGCCCTTCCTACGGATTTTTCTGCCCGTATCGCCCGGAATACCCAACTCCATCTGCAGAAGGAGAGTGGGGTCGTACACGCTGTGGACCCCTATGCTGGTTCGCATTATATTGAGCGCTTGACCCGGGACCTTTCGGTCAAAGGCTGGGAAGCCCTCCGCGAGATCGAGGAGAAAGGGGGTATGACCAAGGCCATTGAAGAGGGCATTCCCAAAATGCGGATCGAAGAAGCGGCGGCGAGAAAACAAGCACGTATTGATTCGGGAGAGGAGACGCTCGTGGGTGTGAACCGTTTCACATCAGAGGAGGATGAACCCGTGGAGACCCTGGAGGTCGACAATACTCGGGTGAAGAACACCCAGCTCGAGAAACTTGAAAAGGTCAGGAAGGAACGCAACAACGAGGAAGTCCGTTCGAGCCTAAACGCCCTGGAAGCGGTAGCTCGGAGTGGAGAGGGGAATTTGCTGGAGGCTGCGGTCGATGCGGCCTTAAAGCGGGCCACGGTCGGCGAGATATCGAACGCCATGGAACGGGTCTTTGGGCGCTATCAACCCAAGGTCCGCTCGATATCCGGTGTTTACTCCGCTGAAGCCAAAAATGACGAGAACTTCCAAAAAGCTATTGAACGAACGAAGGAATTCAGTGAAAGGGTGGGAAGAAGGCCTCGGCTTATGTTGGCTAAAATGGGACAGGATGGACATGACCGGGGAGCCAAAGTGATCGCTTCTTCCTTTGCGGATATGGGATTCGACGTGGATATCGGCCCCCTTTTCCAATCTCCCCGGGAAGCAGTGAAGCAGGCGATAGAGAACGATGTGCATATCCTGGGCCTCTCCTCTCTTGCTGGTGCCCATAAGACCCTCATAGAAGAAGTTATGAAAGAGCTTCGGGAAAGCGGTCGGGATGACATAAAGATCGTGGCTGGTGGCGTGATCCCGAAAAAGGACCATGAAAAGCTTTATGAAATGGGGGTCACATCGGTCTTCGGCCCGGGAACGAAGATCAGTGAAGCTGCCGTGCATCTCCTTAAAGAGCTTGAAGCCGTCACCGAATGAAAAAGCCGAAAAAGTCCATAGCGGATCTTCGGACCCAGTACCCATCCAAGATCCTCATTGCTTGGAGTGAGGCCATTAACGGGAACAGGAAGATCCGGGAGTGGCTGATGCGGAATGGTTACAAGGAACTCGGGGTCTTCACTTACGCGCTTAACAATAAAGAAGATGCCCGCCAGTGGCTTTTTAAGCACGAGCCTCATCTCATGGCCCTTATAAACGGAGCGGAAGGAAAAGATGATGCCATTGAATGGCTCCAGAAATATGGCTTTACTACCCTTGCTTATATGGCCCGGGCAGGTGATGGGTATGAAGAAGCTTTTCAATGGCTGTTGGACCAGCGCCTAAGGGACCTCTACATCGTGGCCAAGCGCATCAAACAGGTCAAGTTCGATATCGAGGATGACCACAACGACCCCCACAAACTGAGCGTGGACTAAAGGCCTACAGGTAAGGCGCGACTTCCCCTCTTCCCTGCCGTATGACTTCCGGTTCCTCTGCGGTCAGGTTGACCACAGTGGAAGGTTCGTTGTTCCCCATACCTCCATTGATCACGATATCGACCGAACGCTTGTACTTTTCGTGGATAAGCTCGGGATCGGTGGTATATTCAATGACCCGATCCTCATCATGAATGGAGGTCGATATAATGGGATTCCCGAGGTCTTCCACGATCTTTAAGGGGATCTTGGCGTCGGGGATACGGATCCCAACCTCCTTGCGTTTGGTCTTGTAAAGCTTGGGTACTTTGCTGTTGGCCCTGAGAATATAGGTATACGGGCCCGGGAGGGTCTTTTTAAGAAGCTTGTAGGTCGGCGTGTCAAGGGGTTTGGTAAAATCTGAAAGCTGACTTATACTGTGGCAGATAAAGGAAAAATGGCCGTTCTCGGGGTTCTTGTCCTTTAGACCGGCCACTTTCTCCACGGCCTTGGTGTTCAACAGGTCACATCCCATTGTATACACAGTATCCGTGGGATAAATGATGACGCCCCCGTCCTTCAGGCACTCGTGAACTTTCTTTAGCTTTTTTTCCTGGGGATTCTCCGGGTGAATATTAAGTAGCATGACATTTGGTTTTGGGACCCGGGTGTACCGGATCATGACAAATTTACGGTGCCGGGGGAACTCGCCCCGGCTTTAGACCTTTTCCTTGGCCTTTTGGTGGTCGGAAAGGAACTTCTCCAGTCCCTTGTCAGTAAGCGGATGATCGAAAAGGGATTGGATCGGTTTGTAAGGGCTCGTGATCACATCCGCTCCCGATTCGGCACACTCCCGGATATGGGTCGGGTGTCTGATCGAAGCTGCCAGGATCTCCGTATGAAAGGGGTAATTGTCGTAAATGTGGCGAATTTCCTGAATAAGGCCGGTCCCTGACATAGAGATGTCATCCAGGCGCCCGATAAAAGGAGATACGTAATCCGCTCCCGCTTTTGCGGCCAGAAGTGCCTGGCCAGCGGAAAAGACGAGCGTACAGTTGGTCCGGATGCCCTCGCCGGAAAGATGATGTAATGCTTTCAGACCATCCTTGGTCATGGGCGTTTTCACAACGATATGTTCGTGAAGCTGGGCCAGCTTTTTCCCTTCCTCGATCATCTCATCCGCCTTTGTTGAGATCACTTCGGCGCTCACGGGGCCTTTTACCAATTCGCAGATGTCGATGTAGTGTTGATGAACGTTCTCGTCGCCGGTAATTCCTTCCTTGGCCATGAGGGTGGGATTGGTCGTAACCCCGTCCAGAATGCCCAGCTCCTTGGTCTCTTTGATCTCCTCGATGTTCGCTGTGTCGATGAAAATTTTCATAAGGCTCTTTTATTGAAAGGTTCTTGTTTTTCGAATGCGGGTACCTAAGAATCGACCCTTGTGCTGGTAAAGCCCCATTTGAATGGATCGGGGCGGGTCCCCTTGTCCTTCCTCACTTCCCTGCGGGATCGTCTGTTGTTTCTCGCTCGGGATATCTTTCGTAAAAATAAGAAGCCCTTTTGGATCTTGCAAACCATTGCTCTGCTAAACCTTGTAAAATTTTCTCAGGGCCTGTTGAAAGAGCTTCTGAGGGAGGAGCCGCTTGATCAGGGGGGCACTTCGTTCCAGAAAAGCACCGACCCGGTGATGGGGGCTGGGGTCCTCCGATCCCAGGAGGCGGTTCACGTAATGGCCGATCCGGCGGGGGTCTGCTCCCTTGTCCACCTCCGCGTTCATTTTATCCAGGATCTTCTGATATGGAGCCTTGTAAGGGGAATCTTCCGAGGCTTCCACGGTGACCTTGTTGTGGTGGATGTTGGAACGAAAATTCCCGGGTGCTACTACACAGACCCGGATCCCGAAAGGTCTTACCTCCATCGCCAAAGATTCCGAAAGCCCTTCGAGGGCGAATTTGCTCGCGCAATAATAGCCGCGGAACGGGAGCCCGATCTCCCCACCGATCGAACTGATGTTGATGATGGTCCCTTCTTTGTTCTCCCGCATGTAAGGGAGGATCGCCCGGCACATCTTCATGACCCCGAAAAGGTTGGTATCGAACAAGTGCCTCGCATCTTCTATCGGGGTTTCCTCTGCTGGCCCCGATATCGAATTTCCGGCACAGTTGATCAGGACGTCCGGGGCTTTTGTGCGCTCCAGAATGTGTTCCAAACCCCGCCGGATGCTTCCTTCATCGGTGACGTCCATTTCGATCTGCCTGAAACCCTGGTCGCTTTGGCCAGTCGTGAAACGGCGACCCGTTCCAAAGACGGTGTGACCATTTTCGGCGAGGACTTCAGCGATGGCCCTGCCAATGCCTGAGGAGGCACCTGTTACGAGAACGGTTCGGTGCATAGAAGCTCTGATGTGACGAAGGAACAAAAAAAAGGGCAAGCTCCTTATATCGCACCGCTCAACCGCCTACCCTTGCTTCCTTCCGGACCTGGGGGATTCAGCAGGAGCTGGTCGTATAAGACTTGCCCTTAAGAGGGCGAAGATAGTGATCTATTTTGATCTATATTTGTTCGCTAACTCGATCTTCATGGAGCAGGGAACACAAAATTCGGCCGAGAACCCCCGGAATCTTTCCGCGCACGCTTTGGAGCACGGCCTGATATTGGGGGTGGGGATGGTCGTGTACTACCTTTTGATCTATCTTCTGGGCTTTTTCTTTAATTGGGTCTCCGGACTTTTGAGCTTTGTTATCCTGATCGTCGGGCTGGTCTTTTTTACAAGACAATACCGGGACCAGGTGAATGGGGGTGAGTTGAGTTACAAGGAGGGATTGGGGCTCGGTGTCTTGATAAGCCTCATTACTGCCTTGATCCTCGGGGCTTTTTACCATTTGTTGTATGCCTGGATCGATCCGGGCTTGCTGAAGGAAATGCTGGAGAAACAGCGGGAAGGCCTAGCGAATTGGGGATTGGGTGAAGAAGAGGTCGACCAGCAAATGGAAGCGATGAGAACCTATTACCAGCCTTGGGTCATGGCCCTTAGTAGTTTTTTCTGGACCTTTATCCTTGGTTCGCTCATAGCCCTGATCGTACCGGCTACCTTGCAAAAAGACCCTGCCGATGACCCGAACGTCTGAAACGGGCGAGGCCCCCGATCTGTCGCTCGTGGTCCCGCTTTTCAACGAGGAGCGCTCCATTCCCGAGCTTTTTCGGTGGGTCAATGATGTGACGGAGCGAGCTGGGTTGTCTTTCGAGATGATCCTCATCGACGACGGTAGTAAGGATGCTTCCTGGGCGCGTATAACCGAACTGGCGAGCAAGGATGAACGGGTGAAAGGAATCCGTTTTCAAAAGAACAACGGGAAATCGGCCGGCCTCAATGAAGGCTTCGAACACGTGAACGGACAGGTCGTGATCACAATGGATGGTGATCTGCAGGATTCCCCCGAAGAGATCCCCGAATTGTACCAGCTCGTCATGGAGGAAGGTCTTGACCTGGTCTCTGGCTGGAAAAAAAATCGGCGGGATCCACTTTCCAAGACCATCCCATCCCGGCTCTTCAATTGGGTCACTCGTAAGATGTCCGGGATCCCCCTGCACGATTTCAACTGCGGGCTTAAAGCTTACCGATGGGAAGTGGTCCGCAACATCGATGTTTACGGGGAAATGCACCGCTACATTCCGGTTATTGCCAAGAAAGAGGGATTTGACCGGATCGGTGAGAAGGTCGTGGAGCATTCTCCACGAAAGTACGGGGAGACGAAATTTGGTTTCGAGCGTTTCATGCACGGCTTTCTCGATCTTGCCACGATCACCTTCGTCGGCCGCTTCGGAAAAAAGCCCATGCACTTCTTCGGTTCGCTCGGTACGCTGATGTTCCTCGTCGGTTTTGCCGGGGCCGCCTGGATCGGGGCTCAGAAGCTATACTACCTCAGCCAGCACATTCCCGCTCGTTTGGTGGCCGATCAACCCCTCTTCTACATTGCCCTGGTGGCTATGATCATAGGGACCCAGCTCTTTGTGACAGGATTCCTGGCCGAGATGGTGGCCCGGAATTCGCCGGACCGGAACACCTATAGGGTGCGGGAGAAGATCGGTTTTTAGGTCTGAGAAATTGGGACATTATATGAGATCTGATGTAAATTGAAATTTGGCTGTACAGGTTGAACATTGTTCAATCCGTACCGTAGATCTCTCCCTTACATCCCACGGTTCACCTATTACCGATCCCTTTTCATAACAGCCCCTTCCCCGCCTTCTTCACTTCTCCGCTCTCCTGTAGGTCCGTTAGGATCCGTTCGAGGATCCCGTTGATGAACTCGTGGCTCTTTTCGGTGCTGTACTGCTTGGCGATCTCGATGTATTCGTTGATGGTGACCTTCACGGGGATATCGGAGAAAACCCTGGCCTCGGTTATCGCGAGCTGGAGGAGTTGACGGTCCATGAGCGCGATCCTGTCCGATTCCCAGTTCGTCGTGTACCGGGCGATCAGGTCCCGGTCCTGCTCCTGATTCAGCATGGTCTTTCGCAACAAGCGGCTTGCAAAGTCCTGATCGCTCTTGTCTTTGTAAAGGGGTAGAAGGGGGGTCGCCGGAGAAGGGTTCTTGTGGAGGTCCCGGAGGGTCCGTATCACGCCCTGACAGACCACGTCGATGTCGTCCATCCAATAGATGCTCTTTTCTTCGAGGATGTAATGGAGGTTCTCGGAAGAAGCAATATGATCCCGGAGAACAGCGATCAGGATCTTTAATTCGCCCTCGCCTCCCGTTTGAGCACTTTCTTCCAGATAGTCCCGATAGGGTTCACCAGCTTCCATATCCCGGAATATCCGCATCCCGATCTCCGGATGATCCCCCCAGTCAAGGCCCCGGTCCTTCGCTTTCTTCGTGAGGTCCTGTTGTTCAACGAGCGCCCTTAGGATCGGGTTGTCGAGAAAGCGGGTGTTGGGGTTTAATTCCGTTTCCCTGGGGCGGTTCTTGTGTTTTCTCTGTTCGATCCGTTTCTCGGCTGCGTGGTAGACCTCCCGGTATAAGAGGAGAAAGAGCAGGTAGAGGTCATAGAAACGGTCCAGGCTGAAGAGCAGTTCCTTTTCGCCGGCTGCAGTGTCCTTTTTTTCGGATCCCTCGAAAGCGTGAAGGGTTTGTAGGACCTTCGTCCTGATATGCCGGCGGTCGAGCATGGGCGTTTATCTTTGTTCATTCCGGCCCCGAGAAGGCCCGGCAAAGGTAAAACAATATCCATGGGGGGAACACGGGCGGACCAGAATGGTGAAATACCGGGATTGCGGGCTCTCGGGCATCTCAACAAATACTTCCTGAAATACAAGTGGCGCTTCTTCCTTGGTATCCTTTTTATCATTGGGTCCAACATCTTCGACGTTTACCGCCCGCAGGTGATCCGTGATGCCTTCGATCAACTGAACGGAATGATCGATCAGGTGACCGGTGACGGGGTCACCCAGGGAGAACGGGAAATGATCTTCTCTGAGGGCGTGAAGTACGCCGGGCTTTTTCTGCTCTTTTCGCTGGTCAAGGGTTTCTTCCTCTTTTTAACGCGGCAGACCCTGATCGTGATGTCACGCTATATGGAATACGACCTCAAGAACGAGGTCTATGCCCATTATCAGGAACTCGATGCCGCCTTTTACAAGCGGAACAATACGGGGGACCTTATGAACCGAATCACGGAGGACGTTACCCGGGTGCGGATGTACCTGGGGCCTGCTGTGATGTACACCCTCAACCTGATCGTGCTATTCGTGCTTGTTATATCCGTGATGTTCAGTGTGAACAAGGAACTCTCCCTCTACGTGCTCCTGCCCCTCCCCGTTCTGTCGGTGACCATCTATTACATCAGTTCCATCCTGAATTGGAAAGGGGAAATGGTCCAGCGGCAGCTTTCACGGATCTCCACTTTCGTCCAGGAATCCTTTTCCGGGATCCATGTGCTCAAGATCTTCAATCGGGGGGAGGCTTACCGGGAGGCCTTCAATGAGGAATCGGAGGAATACAAGGAACGTTCCATGTCCCTGGCCCGGACCAATGCATTTTTCTTTCCCACTGTGCTGCTCCTGATCGGGCTCAGCACCATCCTTACCATATATATCGGGGGCATGAAGGCCATTGAGGGGGAAATTAGCCTGGGGAATATCGCTGAGTTCGTCTTTTACGTGAACATGCTCACCTGGCCCTTTACCTCTGTTGGATGGGTCACGTCACTGGTTCAGCGGGCAGCGGCCTCGCAGAAACGGATCAATGAATTCCTGCGCACCCGTCCTGAGGTCGTTTCACCAAAGAAAGGGGTGAAGAAGCCGATCGAGGGAGGGATCGAATTCCGGGACGTATCCTTTGTGTACCACGATTCAGGCATCAGGGCATTGGACCATGTTTCCTTTCGCGTGGAACCCGGAGAGGTGCTTGGTGTGATCGGTCGCACCGGGTCCGGGAAGACGACCCTGGGGCAGCTGATCACACGGGAGTTCGATCCCACAGAAGGGGAAGTCCGCATCGACGGCAGGGACATCCGGTCCTATGACCTCAATACCCTGCGCGAGTACATGGGATATGTGCCTCAGGAGGTCTTCCTCTTTTCCGATACCATCGCCAACAACATCGCCTTTGGGGTGGACTCTGTAACGGCGGATTCGATCGAGCAGGTGGCCCGGGATGCCGATGTCTACGACAACATCGTTGCTTTCCGGGACAAGTTCGAGACCATGCTCGGTGAAAGGGGGGTGACCCTTTCGGGCGGGCAGAAACAAAGGGTCTCGATCGCCCGGGCTTTGCTACGGTCTCCCCGCATCCTCATTTTTGATGACTGTCTCTCGGCCGTGGATACCGAAACGGAGGAACGGATCCTCAGGAATCTGAGGTCCTATATGCAGGGTCGGACCTCGGTCATTATCAGTCACCGGGTATCCTCCGTCATGCAAGCGCATAAGGTCCTTGTTTTGGAAAAAGGAAGGGTCATTGAGAGCGGGGACCATCAGACCCTCTTGCAAAAAGAGGGTATTTATGCTGAAATGTATCGAAAACAATTGCTGGAAGGAAAAGCAGAAAGCTGAGGGAAAGCTTTTAAAGGACTGTGTGCGGGGAATAAAGGTTACCCCCTGAGGGATTTTACATCGAATTCCGAGATTTTCTTAAATTTGTTTGAGAATTAGCGCATTGTAAAATCAAATCTTTTTGAAGATGGACGAAGAACAAGGTAAGCAGTATCGGGATGAGATCTACGGTAATGCGGTAAGAGCAGGAAAACGTACCTATTTCTTTGACGTGAAGGCCACACGCGGGAATGATCTTTACCTGACCATTACCGAGAGCAAAAAGCGCTTTGATAAAGAGGAAGGGAAACCTTTCTACGAGAAGCATAAGCTTTTTCTGTACAAGGAGGATTTTGAGAAATTTCAGGACGGCCTGAAGGATGCGATCGACAAGATCAAGCAGTTACGGACCGAGAACGAGGTCTATGCCCGGAAATACGAGGAGGATATGGCCAAGCGGGAACGGGCCATTGAAGAGGATAAGAAGAAAAAGCAGGAACAGGAGGGCAGCGAAAAGGATGCAAACGCCCCCAACACTTCCTCTGCTGAAGACCGATTCACCGATGTCGACTTCGACGATCTTGGAAAGGATTCCGGTGAGAACAAGGAGTCATGACCCATTTACCCCCTACCACTCGATCAGGCGCTCGGCTTGCCGTTGCAATTGATGCTGCATTTCGTCTTCGAGCAGCACACCGGTATCATCCAGGTTCTTTTCGATGAACGAGAGTTTCGGCTTGACGGGGAGGACTTCCATCTCTAGGTAATGCAAAATACCCGTGAGGTGGTCCATGCCCCTGAGGTTTCCGTTGAATCCAGCTGACAATCCCACCATGACCGCTTTTTTGTCCCGGAAGAAAGCGGGTCCGGTGTTGTCGATGAAAACCTTGAGGATACCCGGGAAACTACCATTGTACTCCGGAACGATAAAGACGAATTTCCGGGCTGCTTCGATGTAACGCTTCAGTAGGGCCTGGAATTCTGCGCTCTTTTCCCCGTACATTTCTTTTTCAAGCATCCCTTCGGGCAATTCCTCAAGGGATAGGAGTTCACTCTCTTTTCCGCTTTTTCGGAGGATCTCCTGATATATCCGGGCGATCTTTCGGGTATTGCTGTCCCCCCGATCGGTCCCGCTAATGATGGTAATGGGGTCGGAAAACGCCATGGTTTCTCGTGCTGTTCATCCACATCTCAACGATCTGTTGTGTAAAAAAGATCCCGATCGTGGGAAAAAAGCGAGCGGATCACACCGCCCCTTGATCTACTTTTGTATTTAAGCCTATTTCGAAAAGGCTGTAAAATTAAAATTTCCAAGGCCCGTACGACCTAAACGGATCAAATATGGCAAGAGTCATCACGATCGCGAATCAAAAAGGAGGGGTGGGAAAGACCACCACGGCCATCAATCTGGCCGGTTCATTCGGCGTCCTCGAGTACAAGACCCTCGTGGTCGATGCCGACCCCCAGGCCAATACCACTTCCGGGGTCGGGTTCGATCCCCAGAACGTTCGTTTGAGCATATACGAATGCCTGGTGAACGATGCCGAGCCCGGGGATGCCATCCTCTCCACACAAAACCCCAACCTGGATGTCCTGCCGGCCCACATCGACTTGGTCGGTTCCGAGATCGAAATGATCAATCTCCCCAACCGCGAGAAAATGATGCGGATGGCGCTCCAAAAGGTGCGGGACCAATACGACCTTATCCTGATCGATTGTTCCCCTTCCCTTGGCCTGATCACCCTTAATGCACTAACTGCAGCAGAATCCGTGATCATCCCCGTCCAGTGCGAATATTTCGCGATGGAAGGGCTCGGGAAATTGCTCAACACCATAAAGATCGTTCAGAACCAGATGAACACGGGTCTGGAGATCGAAGGGATCCTACTCACCATGTACGATACACGCCTTCGCCTCGCCAATCAGGTCATCGAGGAGATCAAGACCCACTTCCAGCAAATGGTCTTCGATACCGTTGTTCATCGCAATACCCGCCTCGGTGAAGCCCCCAGTCACGGGCAGACCATTCTTATGCACGACGCCAGTTGCAAGGGTGCGGTCAATTATCTTAACTTAGCGAGGGAGATCCTTCAAAAACATCAAATGACCAGGATGACCGAAAAGGACCGGTCCCTGGGCGCACAGGAAAAATAAGGCTATATGGCCGGCAACAAGAAAAAGAAAGCTTTGGGCAAGGGTTTGAGCGCTCTGCTGGAGGATTCCAGTACCGACATTACCAATCGCTACAGTGGGGACGGACCGGATAAGGTGGTCGGGAACATCGCCCGCATCGAGCTGAACCGGATCGAGACCAATCCATTCCAGCCCAGACAGGATATGGATGAGGAAAGCCTGGCCGAATTGGTGAACTCAATTCGGGAACATGGCCTCATCCAGCCCATAACCGTTCGTAAGCTCGGTTACGACCAGTACCAGGTCATCTCCGGAGAACGGCGGCTGAAGGCCGCTAAACTGGCCGAATTGGAAGAGATTCCCGCTTACATCCGGGTGGCGAACGATCAGGCCATGCTGGAAATGGCCCTGGTGGAGAATATCCATCGGGACGACCTGGACCCGATCGAGGTGGCGCTCAGTTACCAGCGGCTCATTGACGAGTGTGAAGAAACGCCGGATAGCTTAAGCAACAAAGTGGGGAAAAAGCGGGCCACTATCGTCAACTACCAGCGCCTCCTGAACTTGCCCGAAGAGATCCAGAATGCTTTGCGGGAGGGCGATATGGGGATGGGACATGCCCGGGCTTTGATCAATGCCGGTGATGATGAGGAACGGATAGCGATCGCGAGAAAGGTCATCGAGAACGGGCTCTCCGTTAGAAAGACCGAGGAACTTGTCCGAGCGGGCGTTCAGAAAGATCAGGAAAAAAAGGCCGCTTCTTCGGGTTCCCTGTCCCCGGAAGAGCGGTCCCTTCGGGCGTCCCTTTCCTCCAGGCTCGGAGCGAATGTGGCCCTCAAAAAGGACAATAAAGGAAAGGGCAGGATCGTTATCGCCTTCGATTCCGAACAAGAACTCCAGCGAATTGCCGAGCGGCTCGATCCCTGACGGGTACATCCGCCGATCCTTTTTTTTTCTCGCATTCTTGCTGGGCGTTTCCCATTGCATGGGTCAGGGCTCTAATGCATCCGCGGATAGCTTGGGTCCCGGGGGCGATCACTCCCCAAAAAAGGCCATGTTTCGCTCGGCCGTGATCCCTGGCTGGGGTCAGGCCTATAACGACAAATACTGGAAGGTCCCCATCGTGTATGCTGGTATCGGGGGCTCGGCCTATTTTTTGAGGCGGAATCAGCGCCAGTTCGAACGCTTTAAAGAAGCCTACTTAGCCCGCAACGACAGTGACCCCAATACGGTGGACAACGAATTCAAAGGGGTCTTTAGCGATCAGCAGCTCCTACGCATCCAGGACCAATACCGACGTTGGCGCGATCTTTCCACGATCTTTCTCGTTTCCTTTTATGTCCTGAACATTCTGGACGCCAGCGTGGATGCTTATCTTTACGACTTCGATGTAAGCGATGACCTTTCTATGCAGGTAACTCCCTTTCTCGGTCCAAAAAAGGGGATGAACCGGGGCTATCCCCCGGAAAGTGGCATTCGGGTGGTGGTGAAATTGTAAGTTTGTTGCGCCCAAAAACGTTTTTCATGAGGATCGCTTTATTGGGATATGGGAAAATGGGTAAAGTGATCGATCGGATCGCTGTAGAAAGGGGGAATGAGGTCGTTCTCCGGGCCGATTCGGAACATCCCCCAAAGCGGTCCGACCTTGAGGAGGCCGATGTCGCGATCGATTTTAGTACGCCTGCTGCAGTACCTGTGAACATCCGGACCTGTTTTGAGGTCGGTCTTCCCGTTGTGGTCGGTACAACGGGGTGGGAAGAGGAACATGAAGGGCTTATCGATGCTTGCTTGGAGAAAGGAGGGACCCTATTTTATGCACCGAATTTCAGTCTTGGTGTGAATATTTTCTTTGCACTGAACGAGCGATTGGGCGAATTGATGAACGAGGCAACGGATTACGAACTGAGCGTCGATGAGACCCACCATACCGAAAAACGGGATGCACCCAGCGGTACGGCCAAAAAGATAGCTGATAGCCTCGTCGAGCGGGTCGACCGAAAAACCCGCTGGGTCATGCAGGAGAAGGGGAAGGATGCTATTGAGGTCCGCTCCCATCGGGAACCCAATGTGCCCGGCATTCATGTGGTTCACTGCGAATCGGCAGTGGATGAGATCACGCTCAGGCATTCCGCCAGATCCCGGGATGGCTTCGCCAAAGGGGCGGTCATCGCCGCAGAGTGGGTGCGGGATAAAAAAGGGGTGTTCACCATGAAAGATCTGCTGGGACTCTGATCCCCTGAAGCGACCTGCCCATGTTGCCCGACCTGCTACTGATCGCTGTCCTCCTTGCCTGGTTCGGATGTCTCTGGAAAGTGTTCGAAAAAGCCGGTATGCCCAAATGGGCGGGTTTCGTGCCGATCTACAACTGGTACGTTTGGCTGCGGATCATGAAAAAGCCTTGGTGGTGGCTTTTGCTCTTGATCATCCCGGGGGTGAATATCCTCATGTTCGCCGTTATGCATGTCGAATTATTGAAGGCCTTCGGCAGGCGAAGCTTCCAGGACGGTCTTTTGGCTGTCTTTTTACCCTTCGTGGCGATCCCCCGGATCGCTTTCGGGAAAGCGGAGAAGTTTACAGGGCCCATCGATTGGTCCAAGCGGAAAAAGACCCCTGCCAAGGAGTGGGGTGATGCAATTGTCTTTGCCGTTGTGGCAGCGACGATTATCCGGAGCTTTATGATGGAGGCTTTTACGATCCCCACCCCCTCCATGGAACGTTCGCTTATGGTCGGGGATTACCTCTTCGTAAGCAAATTGAATTATGGCCCCAGGGTCCCCAATACCCCCGTTTCTTTTCCTTTTGCCCACAACACCCTGCCCCTTACCCGGAACGTGCCCTCCTATCTGGAGTGGTATCAACTACCCTACGTCCGTCTGCCGGGTTTTGGAACTGTGGAACGGAATGATGTGGTGGTCTTCAATTTTCCCACAGGCGACACGGTGGCTTCCGCAAGGCCCCAGAAGAGCTACTATTATCTCTGCCGGAAGTATGGCCGGGAGGCCGTCCACTCCAAAGAGACCTGGATCGGCGGGAGACGGATCCGCTTCGGAGAGATCGTGACCCATCCCGTGGACAAGCGGGACAATTACATCAAGCGTTGCATCGGTCTCCCAGGGGATTCCCTTGCTGTAAAGAAAGGCAGGCCCTATATCAATGGCAAGCCAAATGAGACCCCGCCCGGTGTTCAGTACAAGTACACGGTTCATGTAAAGTCCCCCTTCAGTCGCTTCGTTCTGAAGGAACGATACGGCGTGCGGCCCGGGAAAGTTCGTTACGATCCCGGTCAAAAACGCTACATCATGAGCTTGCCCTCAGCCGATGTGAAACGGTTGAGAGATGCCTCCAATGTGCTCGATGTGGAGCGGGTGGTACAGGACGATCCCGATACTGTTGGGATATATCCCCACGATTCCCGTTATCCTTGGGCACTGGATGATTTTGGCCCCATTTATATACCCGAGAAAGGCGCGACCGTTGAGCTCAATACCCGAACCCTTCCCTTTTATCGCCGGATCATTGATGTATACGAGGACAACGAGCTCCGGGTGGAGGATGGCAGGATCTATATCAATGGGGAGCCCCGGGACAGCTATACCTTCAAAATGGATTATTACTTCATGATGGGGGATAATCGTCACAATTCCCTTGATTCGAGGTATTGGGGGTTGGTGCCGGAGGATCATGTGGTGGGAGAAGGGGTCTTCATCTGGCTCTCCATGACCAAGGAACCCTTGAGTGCGATATTCCGGGGTGGAAAGATCCGGTGGGACCGGGTATTCACGGTGATCCAGTGAAGGAGGCGATTCGGTCCAATGGGGCGAAGTGGCGAAATAGCCAAGTGGTGAATAAAAGGATCCTGGATCCTCTCAATACGCAGTACCCAATACTCCATGCAGGCAGTGTTTTGATTATTTTCGTTCCTCCTTATGCGCCAACTTTTTCCTATAATCCTTTCGACTGCCATCATGGGTGGTCTATTTACGGCCTGTGATGACAGCCTGGAGGTGAACGCCCCGGCCAAGGACATCACGGTGGTCTACGGCCTGCTCGATCAGTCCGATTCGCTTCATTATTTCAGGATCAACCGGGCCTTCCTCACGGACGGGGATGCCAATGTCTATGCAAAACAGAAGGGAATGCCGGTCTATAAGGAGATGGAGGCGTTTGTAGAGGAATGGGAGAATGGCGGCAAAGAGAACACGTATCAGCTCCGGGATACCCTCGTGCCGAAGGAGGATGAGGGGGCCTTTGCCGGGGGGGAACACAAAGTGTACTATTTTGCGGAACCCGACCTTAACGGGGATGCCGAGTACCGGCTCCGGATCCATATCCGGGAAGGCGGTCCTGACGAGAAACGGGTCAAAGGCAGCACCGAGCTCGTGAAGGATTTCGAAGTGGCCAATCCCCGCCCCAACAATCAATTCAACAACCAGGAGATCCCGCTTTATTCCGGTTCGGCTTATCAGAACTTCGGGGTAAAATGGACGAGCTCGGAAAATGGCAAACGCTACGAACTCTCCCTTCGCTTCAATTACAAAGCGGTGACTGCGAGTGATACGATCCCCCGTTCGGTATCCTGGAAAGTGGGTGCCAAAAAGGTGGATGACGGGAGCGGGAGCACCGACCTGGAATTGGAGGTCTCCGGGGAACGCTTTTACCGGCGCGTCGGCCAAGCGATCGAAAAGGACCCCGACGTTGAAAAGCGTTTGATCGGGGGTATCGACTTCGTATTCGCAGTGGCTGGGAAGGAATTCGATACCTTCATGGAGGTGAACGAACCCTCCTCGAGCATCGTCCAGCAGAATCCGGAATATACCAATCTCGATACGGCAGCTGTCGGAATATTCGGCAGCCGTTTCCGGAAGACCATCGAGAACAAGTGGCTCGACCAGAATTCCCTCGATGAACTTGCCAGAGGTGGGTTCACCGATGATCTGAATTTTTGCACGGACACCGTCAAGCATCAGGGCAAGGCGTTTTACTGTCCCTGAGGACCTGCCTTTTTGTCAGATACCTGCCAGCATGCTTGTGCCAATATTACGTGGGGAGGACTGTCACGATCCGTGGCACGGTGCTTGGACATTGAGGGATGAAAAAGAATTCGGAAAACATTAAATCGAAGCAATATGAGTAAGATAATCGGAATCGATCTCGGGACCACCAACTCCTGTGTTGCCGTAATGGAGGGCAATGAGCCGACGGTCATCCCCAACAGTGAGGGCAAGCGTACCACCCCCTCCATCGTGGCTTTCCTCGAAGGGGGGGAACGGGCCGTTGGTGATGCAGCGAAAAGACAGGCCATTACGAACCCCCAAAAGACCATAAGTTCCATAAAGCGGTTTATCGGGAGCACCTACGATGAGGTAAAGGAAGACGCTGAACGGATGCCGTATGAGGTCGTGAAGGGGGATAACAATACCCCCCGCGTTAAAGTGGGTGACCGCGAATATACGCCGCAGGAGCTTTCGGCCATGGTCCTGCAGAAGATGAAGAAATCCGCCGAGGATTACCTCGGTGGCGAGGTCAAAGAGGCGGTCATTACCGTCCCGGCCTATTTCAACGATGCCCAGCGGCAAGCCACCAAAGAGGCCGGAGAGATCGCCGGCATGGAAGTGAAGCGGATCATCAACGAACCGACGGCCGCTTCCCTGGCTTATGGCCTCGATAAAAAGAAAGAGGACCTCAAGGTTGCTGTTTTTGACTGTGGCGGTGGCACCCACGACGTTTCCATCCTGGAACTGGGTGATGGCGTTTTCGAAGTAAAAGCCACCAGTGGCGATTCCCACCTCGGCGGGGATGACTTTGACGAAAAGATCATCAATTGGCTGGCCGACGAGTTCAAGAACGATGAAGGGGTAGACCTCCGCGAGGACAACATGGCCCTTCAGCGGCTCAAAGAGGCAGCCGAAAAAGCCAAGATCGAGCTTTCCAACACCCAGCAAACGGAGATCAACCTGCCCTATATCACCGCGACCAATGCAGGACCGAAACACCTGGTCAAGACCCTTAGCCGCTCCAAGTTCGAGCAATTGGTCGACGATCTGGTGCAGCAGACCATCGAACCCTGTAAGACGGCCCTGAAGGGGGCTGAAATGGAAGCCAAGGCCATCGATGAGGTGATCCTGGTCGGCGGTTCTACACGGATACCGGTGGTTCAGAACGCCGTAAAGGATTTCTTCAACAGGGAGCCCTCCAAAGGCGTGAATCCTGACGAAGTGGTCTCGCTCGGTGCTGCCATCCAGGCAGGCGTGATGGCCGGGGATGTAAAAGATGTTCTCTTGCTGGACGTGACGCCCCTGTCACTCGGTATCGAGACCATGGGTGGCGTGTTCACCAAGCTCATCGAAGCCAACACCACCATTCCGGTCCAGAAATCCGAGATCTTCTCCACAGCGAGTGATAACCAGACCTCGGTCGAGATCCACGTGCTACAAGGTGAACGGCCGATGGCCAAGGATAACCGTTCGATCGGACGCTTTCACCTGGACGGCATTCCACCGGCTCCGAGGGGAACGCCCCAGATCGAGGTCTCTTTCGACCTGGACGCGAACGGGATCCTGAACGTGTCGGCCAAGGACAAGGCCACCGGCAAGGAGCAAAGCATCCGGATCGAAGCTTCCTCCGGCCTCTCTGAAGAAGAGATCGAAAAAATGAGGAAAGAGGCCGAGGAACACGAGAAAGAGGATGAAAAGGAAAAGCAGCGGATCGAAACGCTCAACAAAGCCGACTCGCTCATTTTCCAGACCGAGAAGCAGCTCGATGAGTACGGCGACAAGATCCCGGAAGACAAGAAGCAGCCCATCCAGGACGCCCTCTCTGAGCTGAAGAGCGCTTATGAGGAGAAGGACGTCGACAAGGTCGAACCGGCGATGGAAAAGCTCAACAATGTCTTCCAGGAAGCTTCTCAGGAGATGTACCAGGCTCAACAGCAATCCCAGCAGGAAGGCCAGGGCGCTGAAGGAGATGCTGGTACCGCCACTGGCCAAGAAAGCAGTGGTGATGACAGTGAAGTGAGCGATGTCGACTTCGAGGAAGTGGATGAGAACAAAAAAGGCGATGACGATAAAAAGTAAGCTGGTCTGAGCCTTTTTGAAGTTCCCGAAAAGCCCTTCCGCGTTCAGCGGAAGGGCTTTTTTTTGCCCTGGTCAGGGGACGGATCCTAAATTTACCCCCTTTGGACCTTTCATGAAGACGCGCATACGAAATGGGATCGGAGTTCCAGCGTGATAGCTTATTACCACGGGTGGCCCGTATTGTGATCGGTGTGGTGGCTGTTCTCTCGATCTACCTCGTAGCTCAGTTGCCGGGGCTTGGCTTCGACTACGATCACGAGAATTTCTTCCCGTCGCAGCATCCGGAAACGGATTTTTATTACGAGTTCCGTGAAGCGTTTGGTTCGGACAACGATTTCGTCCTGATCGGGATCGAACGCGACAAGGGGATCTTTAAGAAAAATTTCCTGGAACGGGTCAAAGGGGTCGTTGATACCCTTAAGGGATTCCCACATATCCGGGAGGTCATCTCTTTGGTGAACATGAAAGTGCCTGTCCGGGACCCTGTTGTGGGGTCGGTCTTTGAACGGCCCCTTCTCCGTTGGCAGGAGCCCTCCAAATATTCGCGGGATTCGGCGCGTCTGTGGGAACGGCCCGGGATCGTCGGGAACCTTGTTTCGGAGGACGGGCAGGCGCTTCTGATATCGGCCCGGACGACCCCGAACCTGAGCAAGAAAAGGGCGGATAGTCTGAACGATCGTTTGCAGCGATTAAAGGCCCGTACCGATTTTCAGGAAATGCACCTCGCGGGTCGCTGCGTTGCCCAGTCTTATTACTTGAATGCCATGCGGGAGGACCTGGCCACCTTTTTTGTTCTCTCTCTGGTCATCGTGGTTCTTTTCCTGATCATTGCTTTTCGTTCCTGGTGGGCCGTCCTCTTCCCCATTCTCGTTGTATTGCTTTCCACCTTATGGTTGTTGGGTCTTATGGCCCTCCTCGGGGAAAGGATCAACCTGATCCAGACCATCCTGCCGACCATCATGTTCGTTGTGGGGATGTCGGATGTGGTGCACATTCTCTCCAAATACCTCGATGAATTGAGGAAGGGGCGTGAAAAGGACCGGGCGCTTGGGATCGCCCTCAGACAGATCGGACTGGCCACTTTCCTGACCTCCCTGACCACCGCCGTTGGATTCCTGACCCTCATCACCACGGGCATCATGCCCGTTATGGATTTTGGCATATTCACGGCGGTCGGGGTCTTTATCGCTTACTTGCTGGCCTATTCCCTCTTCCCGGCCGTGATCCTCCTCGTTCCACCGCCGCGACGGGCCTCCCGAAAAGCGAGCGCACCTTTTTGGAACCAGCTTCTGCACAAGGGGTTTTTAACCACCCTCAAAAACAAACGGGTGATCCTCGGCACCTTCTCTGTGCTCACGCTCCTGGGAATTTACGGCCTTTCGGAGCTGGAAGCGGAAAGTCGTTTGCTCGCTGACCTCCGGGAAGGCGATCCCCTGCTCAAGAGCTTTACCTTCCTCGAGGAGCATTTCTCTGGGGTGCGCCCATTCGAAATGGTCGTGATGGCGAAGGATTCCAGCAAACGCGTATACGACCAGGATATACTGAAAGAGACGGAGAAATTGCAGCGTTTCCTCGATACAGCTTATCAGCTCGGGGCCATGACCTCCCCGGTGACGGCCGTAAAAGCGGCCAACCGGGCTTATCACGGTGACGATCCCGCCTTTTATCGATTACCACGGGAGCCGGAGAAATTGAAGCGGATCGTTCGGGGGATCCGCGAATATAGTCGGCAAAATTTTGATCGGATCACCGGCAGGGACGGACGTTGGGCCCGGATCCAGGGACGCATGAAGGATATCGGGACCGAGCGGATCGGTCAACGGAACAAAGCGCTGGCCCGCTTTTACAGGAGTAAGGTGGATACCACACTGGTGGATTACCAATTGACCGGAGCAGCCCGCTTGATCGACCTGAACAATGAACGATTGATCGAGAGTACCCTCAAGGGGTTGATGATCGCTTTTCTGGTGATCGCAGGGGTCCTGTTCCTGATGTTCCGCTCCTTCCGGATGGTGCTTCTGGTCCTCATCCCCAATATTCTGCCCCTCTTGCTCATGGGGGCTGTAATGGGTTATACCGGGATCAACCTCAAGCTGTCGACCTCCATCATATTCGCGATCGCTTTCGGGATCGCTGTGGACGATTCGATCCATTTTGCCAGCCGCCTTCGTTTGGAGCTCAGCAACGGCCGTTCCTTCCTTTACGCACTGAAAAGGACCTATCTCTCAACCGGAAAGGCCATTATGATCACTTCGGTCATTCTTTGCGGTGGCTTTTTTACCCTGATCTTTTCCGATTTTCTCGCCACTTTTTACATTGGGGTGCTCATTTTGCTGGCCCTGCTTTTCGCCGTGATAGCGGACCTGCTCTTGCTACCCGTTCTGCTGGTGATATTCAGGAAGAGGGACCGGAAAGAATGAAAAACAAGGCTTTCCGATCTCTGAAAAAGTTCTTAAATTAATAGCAAAAAATAAATAAGGATGCCGGATAAGCGATACAACGACCTGATCCGTATAGGGATCTTTTATGACGGGAACTATTTCCTGCATGTCAGCAACTATTACAATTACCAACACGATATGCGTTCCCGGATCAGTATTGCCGGCCTTCATGCCCTGATCCGGGAATTGGTGGCCGAGGAGGAAGGAACGGCGCATCGCTTCTGTCAGATCGTGGATGCCCACTACTTCAGAGGGCGCCTGAGTGCCGGGGAGGCCCAGCGATCCAACAAATTGTATCCGGACCGGATCTTTGACGATGTCCTCATGTCCGAGGGCATTACCACCCACTACATGCCGCTCCGGTCCCGAGCTGGAAAGAAAGAAGAAAAGGGCGTGGATGTCTGGCTGGCCATGGAAGCTTACGACCAGGCCGTTCACCGCGACTTTGATGTCTTTGTCCTGATCTCATCGGACGGGGATTACGTGCCCCTGATCCGGAAATTGAACGCGCTTGGCACCAAGGTCATGCTCCTGGCCTGGGATTTTGATTATGTGGACGATAATGGCAAGACCATCGTCACCAAGACTTCTCAGGACCTGATCTCGGAGGCGACCTATCCGGTGGACATGTGTGCTTTGATCGATGAGCGATTGGAAAAGGGAGACCCCATGATCGGGGATCTCTTTGTCCGTTCCCATCAACACGGTTATCAGGAAGATCATGAAGAGGTCGATATGAAGTCCGCTGAAGAAGGCAAAGTGGAACAGAGCCGGACCCTCAATATGAACAACGGCTACGGTTTCATCCAAAAGCCTCCCAACAACCTCTTTTTTCATCATCAGGATGTCATTCACGGCTCTTTTCAGGAGATTCGGGACGGCGATATCGTGGAATACACCATTGGTCGGAATGAGCGGGGGGAATTGGTCGGCCGTGAGGTAAGAAAGGTGGCCGACCGGAATAACGAAGATTTTTTAGACCTTTGAGGACAACCTCCACACGGGGTCTACGTCTACGATAACAGATCGAAAGGATACACATCAATGAAGGATAGCATGAACCGAGATCACGAGGATCGAAAGGGTCCGCTGGAAAGAAAGCGGATGCCCGGCCTGACGTTGCTTTTTGCAAGCTTTCTGGCATTTTTCCTGCTTCAACTGATGCCGCTCCAAAGCCGGGCCACCCATGCGGTCGGGGCGGACCTGACCTATGAGTGTACGGGGAACCCGAATGAGTATATTATTAAGCTGTCCTTTTACAGGGATTGTGAAGGGATCGCACCCCCAGAGTGTAATTTCTTGGGGTGTCCGGAAGTTGAGATCTCTTCTGACAATTGTGGTGAATCCCTTACTGTGGAGATCGAGCAAGTGGATGGTACGGGGAATGAGGTAACCCCCATTTGTAGCGATGTCAATACGACATGTTCAGGCGGAAGTCTACCGGGGATCGAAGAGTACGTTTATACGGGAAAAGTTACGCTCCCGCAGGAGTGTACGGATTGGACCGTTGGCTTTACGGAAAACGCAAGGAACGCTGCTATCACCAATATTGAGAATTCCGACCAACAGGACCTTCACGTGGAAGCCAATATCAATAACACGATCCCCTGTAACAATTCTCCGCAATTCAAGAACAAACCGGTTCCGTTTATCTGCCAGGGACAACCTTTCTGTTTCAACCACGGAGCCAATGATGTTGAAGGGGATTCGCTTTCCTACCAATTGATCGTGCCAAAGAATGGTCCCAATGGCACGGTTACATACAAACCGCCATATAGCAAGGATCAACCGCTGGACTCCGATCCGCCCGTAACTTTCGACACGACCAACGGTCAGTTGTGCATGACGCCCCAGGCTCAGGAAGTCACCGTGGTTGCCGTTCGCGTGGATCAATACAACAGCAACGGGGACAAGATCGGGCACGTGATCCGCGATATCCAGATCAATGTGCGTAGCTGTAGCAACCAGTCACCGGTCCTTGGGGATCTCGATGGGAAGAACATCACCGACAGCATCGACAACAGGACGGATACTTCCGTTTGTGCGGGAACGAAGCTCGATCTCGAGATCGAGGGGTCGGATCCGGATTCGGATGATACTTTGAGCATGACTTGGGATCAGGGGATTGCGGATGGAAACTTTTCGACCAATGGGCAACCACCGACGGGCACCTTTACCTGGCAGACCGATCAGTCCGATATCAGCTCAACGTACCAGTGTTTCACGGTTCAGATCCAGGATGACAATTGCCCTTATAAACTTAGCTTCACGCAGGCCTATTGTATAAAGGTGACGGGTGTATCCGTTGAGCTTGGGTCCGATACCAGCGTCAATTGCGGTGATAGTGCGAATGTGACCGCCAGTGTTTCCGGCGGTATCGAACCTTACACCTACGATTGGTCGAACGGGGACACGACACAAACTGCCAAGCTCGGGTGTGGGCAGCACATATTGAACGTGACGGATTCAGTGGGTTGCAAGAGTTCTGACACGATCATGGTGGATTGTCCCACGGGTTTTGACGTGAGTACCTCTACGAACGAGGCGACCTGCCCCGGGGTATGTGATGGGTCCGCTACCGCGAACCCCGGTGGTGGCGTTACCCCGTATAGCTATACCTGGTACGATGACAACATGGATCCCATTGGCCAGACTACCCAAACGGCCACAGGGCTTTGTGCGGATAGTACCTATATCATTGAAGTAGAGGATGATGTGGCTTGCATTGGAAAAGATACGGTCACGATCGGTGCTTCCCAATCCGTGGATTTTGACCTTAGTAGCACAGACCTCCTTTGTTACCAGGACAGCTCCGGTGTCATCGATTTTACATCAGCTTCTGGTGGAGCTGGGGATCCTTATGATTTCACCATCGACAACGGGAACAATAGTTGGACCAAGAACGGGCAAAACCCGACTTTCAATGGCTTGCCTGCTGGTACCTACGATATCGCGGTGAGCGATAGCGTCGGTTGTGTGGATTCCGGCCAGGTCGTTCTGGATGAACCCGATCCCGTAAAAGCCAGTTCGGAACATCAGGATGCATTGTGCAACGGGGATTGCAATGGAGAGATCCGTGTTTCGGCTAGCGGTGGAACGCCTCCCTACCAATACAGCAATGACAGCGGAAACACGTTCCAAAACGATTCCGCTTTTACCGGTCTCTGTGTCGGGGAATATCAGATCGTGGTAGAGGATGCCAATGGTTGTACCACGACCCTCACGGATACTGTTGCTGAACCCGACCCCTTGAGCATGTCCTTTTCCACTTTCGATGCCACTTGCAATGGGCGTTGCGACGGAAATGCCGTGGTGATCCCCAACGGCGGCACCGCCCCCTATACGTTCAAGTGGTCCAACGGCATTGCAGGGCCTGACGATGCTGAAGCGGATAGTTTGTGTGCCGGGAATTATTCCCTTACCCTCGAGGACACCAATGGGTGCTCCATCGATACCAGCTTTACGATCGGTGAGCCATCAGCCATTGATGTCACGATCGACTCAACAGTCAATGCGTCCTGCAATGGAGCCAGCGATGGTTTTGCCAAAGTCAGCGCTTCAGGAGGAAGCACACCCTATGCCGGATACGAATGGAGCGATGGTCAGACCGGACCTTCGGCCAGCGGGCTCCCGGCGGGTACCCATACCTGTGTGGTGACCGATGACAATGGGTGCCAGGACTCCGTGCAAGTCACCATTGATGAACCCTCTGCGGTTCAGCTTTCCGTGTCCCCGGACACTACGATCTGTATCAGTGACAGTGCCACCATATCAGCCTCTGCCAATGGTGGGGCGGGAACACCTTACGATTTCCATTGGGACCAGGGGCTCGGGAATGCTCCCAGCCACACGGTGGGCCCCAATTCTTCTACCACTTATGAGGTCTATGCGGAGGATGCCAATGGATGCTTTTCCGATACCCAAACGGTGACCGTTGATCTTTATCCCCCCCTGAACGTGACCGCCAAAGCGGACACGACCATCTGTCCAGGAGGTACGGCCACCCTGAGCGCTTCGGGTAGTGGGGGGAACGGCGATCATACCTACACCTGGAGCAACGGCGTGACGGGGCAGAGTATAACTGTATCACCCGGAACTGCCAAGGATTACGTGGTTACCCTCGATGATGGTTGCGGGACGCCAGCCGTGACCGATACGGTGAGGGTCGAGATCGGTGAGGTCCCCGATGTTCAACTGAGTGGACAGAACCTCGAAGGCTGCTACCCGGTAACCGCTACTTTTGAGAACCAAACCCCCCCTGCACAAGTGGGCGATGAGTGTTTTTGGGACTTTGGGGATACCACCACGGCAAAGGCTTGCGACAGTGTTACCCATACCTACGATGAGCCCGGCTGCTACGATGTTTCCCTGACGGTAACGTCACCGGCCGGTTGTTCGGCCGACACAATGGTCACGAACATGGTCTGTGCGTATCCCTATCCCAAAGCGGATTTTATCGCCGACCCCCAGCGAACGTCGATCCTTACCCCGGATCCGGAAGTGGACCTGATCAATAAGTCCACGGGCGCTGAAAGCTTTGAATGGGAGATCGAAGGACAGCCCAATACAACGGCCACGGATACCTCTATCAATTTTCCCAATGATTATCCGGATAAATACGAGGTTTGTCTGAAAGCCGAAAGCAAGGAAGGTTGCCGGGACAGTACTTGTAAGAAGGTCGTGATCGAAGGCGAATTCCAGGTCTTTGTACCCAATGCCTTCTCACCGGACGGGGATGGGGACAATGATCATTTCTACCCGGTGGTAAGAGGGTACGATGAGACCGAATTCTCATTTTACGTCTTTGACCGTTGGGGCGACATCGTCTTCGAGTCCCATCACCCCGACGAGAAATGGGATGGCACCGTCAAGGGTAGTGCCGAGCAAGCCAAACCCGATGTTTATGTCTGGAAGCTTGTGACCCGCGACAAGTATACCGGCGTGCAGAAGGAGTTCACCGGGCACGTGACCTTGCTTCGGTAACGCTAGCCTTTTCCTTACCCCGCTGGCTTGGCTGATCGAAGGAATGGAAATTCCTGCCCCCATGCCTTGCTTGC
>CAYVSK010000022.1:0-1951 GCA_964453635.1 uncultured Weeksellaceae bacterium
CCCGTTCTCCCGGCACTTTTTATAAAAGAGCTTCAACCCTTCGATACCCAAACCCCTGAAGGAATACGGGGAGCTCCTGGGTTTGTATACACCTCCCCGCATGATCCGGACCCCATTCGCTTTCAGATGGGCGATCGTATCATCGATCTGCTCCTCGGACTCGATCGAACAGGGTCCGGCCATGATGGCCACATCTCCCCTTTGAATGAGCACATCGTCCCCGAGATCAATGGTCGTGTCCTCGACCTTCCACATCCGGGAAACGAGCTTATAATCGTCCGTGACCCTATGAATGTCGCGTACACCAGCGAGATTTCCGATCCGCCGGATGTCGAAGTCCTTTTTACCCGTGCAAACGATGTAATCATCGAACTGGGTCCGCACTTCCGCGGGCCGGTACCCCACTTTCTGAACTTCCTTAAGAATGGCCTCTTTTTGATCTTCCTGTATTTCTCTTTCCAATTGTACGATCATGATCCCCGGATCTTTTGAATGAATTCGCGGATCCCCTTTTCAAGTTCTCCGTTCATGCTTTTGAGTGCTTTAATAAAAGCACTTCCGATCACCACCCCGTCCGCGTACGAACAAGCGGTTTTATACGTCTCGTGGTCTCCGATCCCGAAACCGATAAGCCGCGGGTTCTCGAGACCAAGGTCCCGGACCCTTTCGAAATACGCGACCTGATCCGGTCCAAAGCCTTTTTTTACCCCCGTGGTCGAAGCGGCCGATACCATGTAGAGGAAGCCAGAGCTGGCTTCATCCAAACGCTGGACCCTTTCATCGGGTGTCTGGGGGGTGATGAGAAAGGTCATTCCCAGCTTATTGGCTCGGAAACGTTCCGCGATCCCACCCTCGAATTCCTCAAGGGGGAGGTCCGGAAGGATCACCCCATCAATGCCAGCTACCCTGCATTTGCTACAGAATCGTTCCACCCCCATCTGGAGGACCGGATTGTAATATCCCATGAGGATGATCGGGATATCGAGCTTTTCCCTTGCGGTCTGGACCTGTTCGAAAAGTTTGTTGAGCGTCATCCCGTTCTCCAAAGCAATGCTACTGCTTTCCTGGATCGTCGGGCCATCAGCCAGAGGATCGGAAAAGGGCATCCCCACTTCGACCAGGTCCACACCCGCTTTCCCGAGCGCCTTCAACACGGTCTCCGTGTCGTTGAGCCTCGGGAACCCTGCCGTAAAATAAATGGATAGAAGGTCCCCCTTCCCCTCCCGAATGCTTTTCAAACGCTCATTCATCAGCACGCAGATAAGTTTCCATATCCTTGTCACCACGACCCGACAAGTTGATCACCACGAGCTCATCGGTCGCGAGGTCCAAGTGGTCGAGGGCAGCCAGGGAATGGGCTGTCTCGAGCGCCGGTATGATCCCTTCCAGGCGGGCAAGTTTAGAAGCCGCTTTCAGGGCATCATCGTCCGTGATGCTCACAAATTCCGCTCTTCCGGTCTCAAAGAGGTGCGCGTGCAAGGGACCGATCCCCGGATAATCGAGACCCGCGGATACCGAATAGGGCTCGCTGATCTGGCCATCCCCGTCCTGCATGAGCAAGGTCTTGCTCCCGTGAATGATCCCGGACCTACCCAACCTGCTCGTGGCCGCCGACCATCCGCTCTTAACACCTTTTCCGGCCGCCTCCACTTCGATCAGTCCTACATCATCATGCTCCAAAAAAGGGAAAAAGATCCCGGCGGCATTGCTCCCTCCACCCACATTGGCCACGAGCCTGTCCGGGCGTTCCCTTCCTTCTTTTTCCCCCAGCTGTTCCCGAACCTCTTCACCCATTATACTCTGCAAGCGGGCCACGAGATCAGGATAGGGATGCGGACCAACGACCGACCCGATAACGTAGTGGGTATTATCAGGATGTTGGATCCAATCCCGAATGGCCTCGTTGGTGGCATCCTTCAAGGTCATGTTCCCGGAATGGACCGGTACGACC
>CAYVSK010000022.1:1961-12600 GCA_964453635.1 uncultured Weeksellaceae bacterium
GCATCTTCATGCGGCCCACATTGGGAGCCTGCCGGTCGACATCCGTTTTGCCCATGTAAACAACGCAGGGGAACCCCATCAAGGCACAGACCGTAGCGGTAGCCACACCGTGCTGGCCGGCCCCTGTCTCCGCAATGATCCGCTTCTTGCCGAGCTGTTTCGCCAGGAGGACTTGGCCCACGGTATTGTTGATCTTGTGGGCCCCGGTATGGTCGAGGTCCTCCCGCTTGAGGTAAATTCTGGCTCCGTATTCCGCAGATAGGCGCTGGGCCTGATAAAGAGGGGAAGGGCGACCCACATAATCCCGCAACAAATGGTCCCGCTCCTTCAGAAAATCCGGGTCCGCCAACACCGACCGGTAGTTGCGACGCAGTTCCTCAATGTTCGGACGTAGCATTTCGGGAATGAAGGCTCCGCCGAAATCCCCGTAATAGCCCCGATCATCAACAGAAAAACGCATTAATGGTCCCCTTTTATCGGTCCTTTCCGGATCTCTTCGATGAACTTTTGCACCCGTTCAGGGTCCTTGGAACCCGGTTCGATCTCAAAACGGCTATTGACATCCACACCCGCCAATGCAGGCTGATCCAGGGAATGGATCGCTTCCGCGTCCGCATGGGAGACCCCTCCACTCAACAGGAAAGGCAATGGGACCTCCACTTCTTCGAGAATAGTGTGATCGAAAGGCCGACCGGTGCCCCCGTACACCTTCCCTTTGGTATCGAAGAGGAACATCTCACAATAGGGGGCGAACTGGTCCATTGCCGCCAGATCAGCCTTTTCCTCGATGCGAAAAACTTTGATCAGCCGCAATCCCGCCGCTTGAAGGGAAGCGAAGTAATCCGGTGATTCGTCCCCATGGAGCTGGACCATATCCAAACCCCAGTATTCCACCTTCTCGGGGACCACATCCACGCTTTCGTTGACAAAGACCCCGACCTTTTCGATAGCCCCCGGCAATTCCTGAAGGTCGAGGGGACGGAGGACATTCTCCATGTGCCGGGGCGAGTCCGGATAGAACAAAAACCCCATGAGGTCCGGATTGAGCGAAGCGATGTTTTGCACCGCCTCTGGATCTCTATTGCCACAAACTTTGATCTTCATTGCGTGTGGAGTTCCCGGGGACTTTCCAACTCCCCGATCTTTTCGATCAATTCACGACAGGCCCTTTCCGGTCGGCTTTCCCGCATGAAAGAACCCCCGACCAAGAACCCCTCGTATCCGGCTTTTCTTAGCCCAACAATGTCCGCAGCCGAATGGATAGCGCTTTCGGCGACTTTGGGTTTATCCCTTGGAAGCTTCCCGATCAGTTGATGGGCCCGTTCCTTATCCTCCTGAAATGTTTTGAGGTCCCGGTTGTTCACCCCGATCAGGTCCACCTTTTGGCTGACCCGTTCCAGCCCCGCTTCACCATGCACCTCCAAAAGCACCTCCATTTCAAGGTCGTGAGCTTTTTGGGTAAGCTCCTCCACGGCGACCCCGTCCAATGCTTCGGCGATCAAAAGAATGGCATCGGCCCCGATGGATTTGGCCTCGGTCACCTGATAAGGATCAACGATGAAGTCCTTCCGGAGGATGGGACAATAATTGAGCTTTCGGGCGGCCCGAAGATCGTCGTTGCTCCCGCCGAAATAAGTTTCATCGGTTAGAACGGACAGGGCGGAGGCGCCGGCCTGCATGTAGCCGACCGAGACCTTCTCGATGTCCGCATAAGGATGAATATTCCCGGCTGATGGCGATCGACGCTTAAACTCGGCAATGATACCGGATTTGTCCGGTCGACGGAGGTATTGAACGAGCGAAACGGGTCGCGTATCAAAATAAATGCTCTTCTCCAACCGCTTCACCGGCGCGACCTCTTTTCTTTCAGCAAGCTCTTTTTCTTTGTGCTTCAGGATATCGTCAAGTATTGCCATTGCTTGTTTCCTTTTCGTATGTCCCTGGTCGCTCAGTACTGAGTACTGAGTATTGAGTACTGAGAAAGGGGAGCTTTTTTGGCCCTATTGCCCTTTTCATGCCTTTCATTTCGGGTCTCATCATCTATCGCTCATTATAATGCCACCTAATGTTCACCAAGCAACTTCTTGAAGCGCTTCATCGCTTCCCCGCTCTCGAGGGACTCCCTGGCCATGCCGATACAATCCTCGATGGAACGGTCCGGATGGATACAATGAAGGGCGATACCCGCGTTGGCGATCACCACCTCGTTTTGGGAACGGGTCCCTTCACCGTTCAGGATCCTCTGGAATATTCCGGCGGCTTCCTCGACGGTAGAACCTCCATGGAGCTCCTTTTCATCGACCTGCTCCATCCCAAGTTCAGCAGGCGTAACGATTCGTTCCCCTTCATTGGAGACCCACTTCGCCTCCCCCGTCAGGGATATCTCATCAAAGCCGTCGAGGCTATGGATGATGCTGAATCGTTTATCGAGCTTTTGGTAAAGGTAATGATAAAGCCTTGCGATCTCGAGGTCGAATACACCCACCATTTGACGCCTGGGAAAAGTGGGATTCACCATTGGCCCCAACATGTTGAAGAAGGTCTTCACCGCCAACTTCTGCCGGACCGGCGCAACGTTTTTCATGGCGGGATGAAAAAGCGGTGCATGGAGAAAACACAAGCCGACCTCATCGAGCTCCTTTTTGAGAATATCCGCCTCGTTTGTGAACTCATATCCGAAGTATTCGAGCACATTCGAAGACCCAGAAGCTGAGGAGACCCCGTAATTCCCGTGTTTGGCCACTTTCCCTCCCGCGCCAGCAACCACAAAAGAAGCCAGGGTCGATATATTGAAGGTGTTCTTTCCATCTCCGCCCGTTCCACAGAGGTCAATGGGATCGAACGCATCGACCTCCAGGGGCAAGCAAAGGGAAAGCATGGCTTCCCGAAAGCCGGCCAATTCCTCCACACTCATTCCCCGCATGATGTAGACGCTCAAAAAAGCTGCGATCTCCGCCTCATTGTACTGCCCCTGGGCGATGTTCTTCAGTACCACTTTGCTTTCCTCCCGGGAGAGGAGCTTCTTATCGAATAAATGTTCGAGGATCTCTTTCATGATCTGGACCGTAAAAAATTCACAAGGCGCGCATTGAAGAGCACAGAGTACGCGAGGATCATATTCTTCAGCTTCATGGAGCCCTTCATCATTTTAAAAAGAACTTTTATCCGTCACCCACCGCCCCATGATCTCCATCCCATGTTCCGTCAGGACCGATTCAGGATGGAACTGAACCCCATAAAGGTCGTATTCCTTGTGCCGCATGGCCATCACATGCCCATTCTCTTCCACTGCCGTAAGTTCAAGCCCGTCGGGGAGTTCCTCACGATCAGCCACCCAGGAATGATAACGACCCACTTGAAATCCCGCCGGAAGGCCTTTAAAAAGTCGGTCCTCCGGGTCGATGACATGGAGTGTACTTGCCATGCCGTGATAGACCTGATCGAGGTTCTGAAGCTTCCCGCCGAACACTTCCACAATAGCCTGATGCCCAAGGCAGACACCAAGAATGGGAATCCGGCCGGCATACTTTTCGATAAGGGCCTCCTGTATACCGGCCTCATTGGGCAACCCCGGACCGGGAGAAAGGACCACTTTATCAAAGCGCTCCACTTCATCGATACCGATCGCATCGTTCCGATAGACCTCAATTTCCTCACCCGTTATAGCAGCAAGATAATGGACCAGGTTGTAGGTAAAGGAGTCGTAATTGTCGAGTACCAGGATCTTCATATCAGAGGTCTTTCGCCAGGTCGATGGCTTTTTTAAGGGCCATGAGCTTGTTGTTGACTTCCTGGAGTTCGCTTTTCTCATCAGAATCCACCACAATGCCAGCCCCTGCCTGGTAATGCAGCTGCGCATCCTTGCTGAGGAAGGAGCGGATCATGATCGCATGGGTCACATCCCCGTTCAACCCAATGTGCCCAATGCTTCCCCCGTAATATCCCCGCCTTTTGTTCTCGTACCGATCGATCAATTCCACCGCCCGGTATTTGGGTGCCCCGGAAAGGGTGCCCGCCGGGAAGGAATCGCCGAGGACCCGTATCGGATCGCTGTCTTTTTTCATTCTACCCTTGACCCGGGAGACCATATGGATCACGTGGGAAAAGAACTGGATCTCGCGGTACTTCTCTACGGTCACCTCAGATAGGTTCCGGCTCAGATCATTCCGTGCCAGGTCCACCAGCATCATGTGCTCAGCGTTCTCCTTGGTATCGGCGAGCAATTCCTCTGCCAGTCGTCGGTCCGCCTCATCATCCCCGGTCCTTCGGAACGTACCGGCAATGGGATCGATAAAGGCTTCCCCGTCACGGATGATGATCTGGGATTCAGGAGAGGAACCGAAGATCTTGTAATTCCCTTCGTCCAGATAAAAGAGATAGGGGGAGGGATTGACCGAGCGCAGGGCCCGGTAAACGTTGAACTCATCCCCTTGAAATCCTTGGGAAAATTGCCGGGAGAGCACCATCTGATAAACATCTCCCCGCTTGCAGTGCTCGCGTCCCTTCCGAACATTTTCCATGTATTCCTCATCGCTGAGGTTCGAGGACTCGGCCCCGGTGATCGATACACGGTGCACGGTGAAATGCCTTTTGAGGATCAGGTCCTCGATGGTATCGAGTCGGGTGTCCTCCCCGGGAAGCAGATTCTCAAGGATGTATAGCTCATCCCGAAAATGGTCGATACGGATGATGTAACGGTAGAGGTTGAAAGCCATGTCCGGGATCTGCGCATCGCTTTTCTCGGGAGCTTCCAGGTCGATGGTATCGAAGTACTGGACCGCATCGAAGGAGAGGTGACCAAAGAATCCGTTGAAATCGAGGCCCTGCCCGTTGCCATTCACCGAAAAAGCCCGGGTAAAATCCGAAAGCATCCCCACCACTTCCTGCTTGTTCTCCACTTCGATCGTCTCGGTGGGCCGGTCGGGATAATGCGTTGTCACGACCTTATTCTGAACAGAAAAGCCAGCGATCGGGTCCATCCCGATAAAGGAATTGCTCTCGACCCCGCCCTGATGGTCGGAGCTCTCCAACAGAATCGTACGGGAGAACTCATCTCTCACCTTTAAGTAGGTGTTCACGGGCGTGATCAGATCGGAGAGCCGTTTTCGGTAATTGCTCTGTAGTTCGATGGCCATTTTTTCCGCGCGGGTTCTTATTCTTCAAAAAAAGGATGCCCCTTAGAACACCCTTTGCAAGACCATTTCCCTTGTATCAAAAAAAAACGGCCTGTCGCCGGGAGCGCGACAAGCCGTTCAAATTTTCCGCATAAAGGCTACAACGCTAGCGCTCCCGCAGTACCCGGGAATCATTCCGCCACCAATAGCCCTTATGGTCGGTCATTTTCATCATTTCCGACAAATATAAGAGAATATCCGATCCGGATCACCATCACTGGATCCTAAAGAAAAAGCATTCCTGTCCACCGCGATCATCATCGGAATGCCCCCCTGAACCGGTCCATTTCCCTTACTTCCTTTTCACCCGGGCCCTTCCTTCTTCCAAGCGTCCCCAAAAAAGTACCCCATCCTTCATCAAAGGGAACGGAACTCCGCGGGCTTGCTGTCAAAGCCTGGAGCTGACTCAAAAAGAAATTTCTGACCATTCAACACTCAACAAAAAATGCTTCTATCTGTTTTAAAGTGGAGGATCCACCGCCATTGAAAGGGTGGTCTTGTATTAATATCGGGACCCGGGACCGTTTGAACCAATGGAACGATGAAGCGGATCGAGAAGAATTTTCGCCAGAACTTGTCGGACTTTGAGCTGACAACCCTGGAAAATAGTGAGCAAAGGATCTACGGGCTTTTAGCGGATCTTCGTTTTGCCTATTTCAATCCCGCTTTTAGGCGCCCCCTTGATCAACAAGAGGCCATTTGGAAGAATTATCTGAACACCCTCATCGGCACTCCTATACAAAACGTTTTAAAGGGGGCCATGAAAGATTTTTACGTCCGGAAATACCAAGCTGTACTGGATAGTGGTGAACCCTGGCATCACCAATACGAATGCTCAGATGCCGAGCGATACCGATCTTACCACATAGCGGTCTATCCCCTAAAAAGCGGAAAGGGGATCATCGTGTCAAACGCCTTACGAGTCGAAACCCCGATGAACGAGACACGCAAAGGGCCCGCTTATAGGGCGATACGGGACTATTACACCGATGACCATGGCATGATCACCCAGTGCAGCAATTGCCTTAAAGTTCAAAGGCCCCTGGAGCCAGGCATCTGGGACTGGGTCACTCATTGGGTCGACAACATTCCCAATAATTGCTCCCACTCCATCTGCCCGATCTGTTTCGATTACCATTGGAAGGGAGCGTAAAAGCGAAGCAGCTTGCCCCGGGTATTGGCCACATGCTCCATTTCTCATTTGAAGATTTTCGCCCAAAAAGAACTATAGAGCCTTCCCCTTCCGGTTGAACGATGTTCAACCCTCCCTACTACCCCTTCATTCTCCCATTTTCCCCTTTGTACTTGGAACAGCGCTCTTTCCGGGCACCTTCCGGACCGCCATCCGGAGGGCCTTGGCAAGGGCCTTGAAAATGGCTTCGATCTTGTGGTGTTCGTTCTCTCCCTCGGCCTTGATATGCAGGTTGCACTCGGCCCCATCGGAGAACGACTTGAAGAAGTGCGGGAACATCTCGGTCGGCATTTCGCCGATCCGCTCCCTTGCAAATTCGACTTCCCATTCCATCCAACGGCGTCCACCAAGATCGATCGCTACCTGGGCCAAGGCGTCATCCATGGGCAAACAGAAACCGTATCGCTCAATGCCCCGCTTCTCCCCAAGGGCTTGGTTAATGGCCGCACCAAGGGCCAGGGCTGTGTCCTCTATGGTATGGTGCTCGTCCACCTCGAGATCCCCCTCTACCGAGATGCTTAGGTCCATTTCCCCGTGGCGGGACAATTGCTCCAGCATGTGGTCGAAGAAGCCGATACCGGTGGAAATGTCCGCTTCAGGTTCCGTGCTGTCCAAGCGGGCGGTCACTTGGATCCGCGTTTCCCGAGTGGCCCTTTTCACCGTTGCCGATCGGAGCCCTTTGGTGAGGAAGGAACGGACCTCATCCCATGTTCCGGCCACAAGGGCCAAATGTTCAGAGAATCCGCACCGGGCTTCCCGAACCGTCTTCTCATCCCCGTTCAAGAGAACACCGTAGGCACCCAGGTTCCGGGCCAGTTCGATATCAGTAAGCCGATCCCCGATCACATAGGAGCCCCCCATGTCGTAATCCCCCTCCAGGTAATCCCCCAAGAGACCGGTGCCGGGTTTGCGGGTGGATGCTTTCTCCGGCGGTGTCGTGGAATCGATCCGGACCGCATCGAACTCGACCCCTTCGTTCCGGAAGGTCCGAAGGATCATTTCCTGCACCCGATCGAAATTTTCCTGCGGATAGGCCGACGTACCAAGCCCATCCTGGTTGCTCACCATGACCAGCTCGTGATCGGTCTCCCGAGCAATGGCGGACAAACTCCCCAGGACACCCGGAACGAACTCCAGTTTATCGAGCCGATCGATCTGCTCATCCTCAGGTTCACGGATCAACGTGCCATCGCGGTCTATGAAGAGGGCTTTTTTCATGATAAAGAATGGCGGCACGAAAGTATCAAGGCAGTAAAGAAAGGAACGCTCCGTTCAAGAAGCTGTTTCCCGGGTATCGGAGATGGGCTGGTCGCTCACTGCAGAAACGGTCGCTGTCCCCTCATAAGCCCCATTATACCCATTGACCCCGTTCGTACCGGGGTAACCGCCAGGCGCAATACCCCGATCCTCGGCAGGGATCTCCTCCTCCCCGCGAAACCTCCGCTTGATCTCGGCCATTTCGGCAGGCCTTCCAAAGACCATCAACCAAGCCTCTTTCAAGCTTTTGGACCGTTTGACATCCCGGACCATGTCAATGAACTCATGAAACACGAGCGTGACCGGATTGTAAGTATTGACCGGTTCAGTGATCCCATAGATCGGCTCTTCGTCCTCCGGCTCAAAAGTCCCGAAAATGCGATCCCAAATGATGAAAGTCGACCCGAAATTCTTGTCCAGATACTGCGGGTTCACAGCGTGGTGGACCCGGTGGTGGGAGGGGGTCGTGAAAATGTATTCTACCCATGGCGGGAGCTTTCGAATGTACTCGGTATGGATCCAGAACTGATAGAGCACCTCGATCTGGTGACAAATGAAAAAGACCACGGGATCGAAGCCCATAAGGGCGACCGGTGCAAAAAAGACCACTTTCAGGTGTTGGATCCAGGACAGGCGAAAGGAGACCAGAAAATTGTAGTTCTCCGAGGAATGGTGTGTCACGTGAGTGGCCCACCAAAATCGTTGGTTGTGACCAAGATAATGGGAATACCAACGAAAGAAATCGATCGCGATCAAACACAAAGGATAAGCCCACCAGGTGTGGGGGATTCGCCAGGGCACCAGGTTGTAAAAGAAAAGAATAAAGGCGAACAAACCCACCTTGATCATCGCCGTGACCAAAACATTGCCTATGCCAATGGCGGAAGAAGCCAGGAACTCCTTCCCAATGTAGCGTGTTCGGTTCTGATACTGATTGATCGCGAACTCAACACCGACCAGAAAGAACATGATGGGAGCAGCCCAGTGAATGACCGGGGGCAGCTCCATGTTCATCAATTCATTGATAGTGAGATCCTGGGCAGCAAGGATCATAATGATGCTTTTTTCCGGATGAAAGCTTTCAACACGCCGTTCATATCCAAGAATTGCTTTTCAAAAGTAAACCATCATGCTTAAAAAAACACATTCCTCTTTTGTCTTAAATGCCCGACCCTTATAAAAGCAACCCCGATCAATGGAAGCGGGGGGTTGCTTTCTCTCCGGCTATTCTTCATATATTCCCACTGCAAAAACCGCTAAAATGGAGCTGATAGAGCTCGGAGAAAAACCCTCGCTTTTAAAGGATCTCATCGCTGAAGTACGGGACGAAGAGATCCAAAGGGACCGGATGCGCTTCCGGAAGAACCTCGAAAGGATCGGACAGGTCTTTGCTTATGAATTGAGCAAAGTGCTCCCCTTTGAAGAAAAGGTGATCAAAACCACCCTTGGAGAAAAAAAGACCCGGGTCCTGCAAGAACAGCCCGTGATCGCAACCATCCTGAGGGCGGGTATCCCTTTTCACGAAGGGTTGCTGAATTTTTTCGACAAAGCTGATAACGCCTTTATCTCAGCTTACCGGATGCCCGAAAAAAGCGAAAAGGGGTTCAAGATCGCCGTCGAATACATGGCCAGTCCATCCCTCGAGGACCGGACCCTGATCATCTGTGACCCCATGCTGGCTTCGGGCAATTCCATGGAGGTCGTCTACAAAGCGTTGAAGGACAAGGGAAAACCAAAACAGACCCACATTGTTTCAATTATAGGGAGCGATGTAGGCATCAATAAAGTTGAACGATTCCTTCCCCAAAATGCCAAGCTCTGGATAGGAGAGGTGGACCACGAGCTCACCGCGAACGCATACATCGTCCCTGGCCTCGGGGATGCCGGGGACCTTTCTTTTGGAAAGAAAGGGAAGGAATGAAGCACATATGCTTTTAGAGATCCTGGCCATTATCGGTTTCAGTACGTGGAAATTTTTGCCCATGCCCTTCCTTGCGGTCAATGGTTTCGGTTTCGGCATCGGGCATTCGATCCTCTTTACCATTCTTGGGGGATGGGTGGGGACCCTATTTTTCTACGGCTCGAGCAACAAGTGGTTCGAAAAAGCACGCAAACGAGCCCTTGAAAAAGAGAAAAGGGCCCGTGAAAAAGGTGAAGCTTTTTTCAAAAAGAAATTCACACGCACCAATAAGATCATCGTTCGGGTCAAACGAGCCTTTGGTCTGATCGGTCTGGCCCTGTTGACCCCCACCATTATATCCATCCCCCTCGGAAGCATCATAGCCGCTAAATACTTCCGAAGGAACAGGTGGACCGTTCCAGCCCTCCTTATCTCAGTGGCTTTTTGGTCGGTCCTCTTGAGCACTATTGCCGATTCCGCCAGGTTTATCTATAATTGAACCCCACAATATTGGAGAACTTCGTGGGGAGAACAAAAGCTCCCCCGGATCATCATTCAAGCCTTGCCCCTCTCCAGGCTCCGGGAATCATCCCTTTCCCATTTTCAACGCCCATTGACCATTACCTTTCCTTTTTCGCCAAGAGCCCCGGATATATTTAGACCACTCTAAATTTTACTAACGGACACCCAAACCCAGATCTTACCTTTGCAAAAAAAACATGTATTCCCATACCGAGGAGAATTATCTCAAGGCCGTTTTCACACTTAATAAGTGGGAGCCCAAAGGGGCGAGTACCAACTCGATCGCAGAGAAGCTCAATACCAAACCCTCCTCTGTATCGGATATGGTCAGGCGGCTCGCGGACAAGGGAATGGTGAATTACAAGAAGTATCAGGGGCCGACGCTCACCCAGAAGGGCAGAAAGGCGGCCGTTGAGATCATCCGGAAGCACCGGTTGTGGGAAACCTTTCTGGTGAGCAAATTGGGATTCAAGTGGGATGAGGTCCACGAACTGGCCGAGGAATTGGAACACATCCAGTCGCAAAAACTCACGGACCGCCTTGAGGAATATCTCGGATTCCCGGAATTCGACCCCCATGGCGATCCCATTCCGG
>CAYVSK010000022.1:12610-13743 GCA_964453635.1 uncultured Weeksellaceae bacterium
ACCCTATCAGACATGGAAGTGGGGGAAGCGGTCGTCGTCGTGGGGGTCAAAGAATCCACCCCGGAATATCTACGCTACCTCGAAGAGGTCGGGCTGGTATTGGGAACCCCGTTAACGGTCACGGATCACTTCGCTTTTGACGGATCGATCAAAGTAACCTTAAAGGACGGCAAGCCCCTCACGATATCGCCACAGGCCGGAAAGAACCTCTTCGTTAAACCCGATCAGGAAAAGGGACGGGCAAATTGAGCACAGGGACTACTTCCATATGCCACGCTTTTCTCGTTGTTCTAACAGGGGGGCTTCTCTTGTCGGGGCTCCGGGGATGCAAGGACCCGAATGAGCGGTCCTCCGATAACGCGAAACCCTTTACGGTTACTTGCACAACCAGCATGATCCGGGATGCAGCTGAGATCATCACGGGTGATAAAGCCCGCGTGATACCGATCATGGACCCCCATGTTTACCGGTCAACACAGGGTGACCTGCAAAAGTTGAGAAAAGCGGATATCGTTTTTTACAACGGCCTCCACCTGGAGGGCAAAATGGTCGGCATTCTCGAAAAGTTGGGACGAAAAAAGCCGGTGGTCCCGATCGCCAGCGGTTTGCAGGAAAAAGTGCTCATGGCTTCAGAGGATTATCCGGATGCACACGATCCCCATATCTGGTTCGATGTAAAGCTTTGGGAAAAAGCTCTCCAACGCATGGCCTCAGCCCTCCAAGAACACGATACCACAAACGCTTCCTTTTATGAACGAAAGGCAAGGGCGTATTTTGAACGACTGGACAGTCTCGATCGCTGGATCAAGACCAATATCGAACGGATCCCCGAACAAAAAAGGGTTTTGATCACTGCTCATGACGCCTTCTCCTACTTTGGACGCGCATATGATATTGAGGTACGAGGCCTTCAGGGATTATCCACGACCACGGAATATGGCTTACGGGATATCCGGAACCTGGTGGATTTCATAGCGAAGCGCAACATACCCGCCGTATTCATCGAAAGTTCCGTGCCCTCCCGCCCTATGAAAGCGGTCATTAAAGGTTGTAAAAAAAGGGGACAAGAGGTCGTCCTGGGAGGCACCCTTTATTCCGATGCACTCGGGAAACAGGGCAAACCCCAGGGGACT
>CAYVSK010000022.1:13753-25184 GCA_964453635.1 uncultured Weeksellaceae bacterium
ATCGGCATGATGCAGCACAACGTCAATACCATTGTAAAAAATTTATCGAAACAGGCCACCCGAAGCTCCACAAAAAAGGATAAAAATTGACTGAAAAGAACATAAAAGACCCGGTCCTGGAAACCCACAACCTCACCGTGCGTTACGACAAAGCGCCGGTACTCTGGGACATCGACCTGGAAATACCCGAAGGGAACCTGATCGGGATCATCGGTCCGAACGGATCGGGTAAGACCACCTTGCTGAAATCGATCATGAACCTGGTCGATACGGACAGTGGCTACATCCGCTTATTCGGAAAACCACTTGAAGAGGTGCGTGAAAAGGTGAGTTACGTTCCTCAGCGGGAAAGTGTGGATTGGGATTTCCCGGCCAGTGTAAGAGAAGTGGTCCAAATGGGCCGGTACCGCCGAAGTACTTTGTTCAAACCACTCCTTTCAAAAGACAAAAGGATCGCTGAAGAAGCCCTTGAGAAAGTCGGTATGCAGGATCTCGCCGGGCGACAAATAGCTCAGCTCTCGGGAGGGCAACAACAGCGTGTCTTTATAGCTCGTGCACTCGCCCAGGAAGCAGATCTTTACCTTATGGACGAACCTTTTGCCGGTATCGATGCATCGACCGAGAATGCGATCATTGAGCTCCTGGGGAGCATGAAAAAGGAGGGAAAAACCGTCATTATCGTCCACCACGACCTTCAGACCGCCATTGCGTACTTCGACTGGATCGTCCTTCTAAACACGCGCTTGGTCGGAAGCGGACCGAAAGATTCGGTATTTACACCGGAACTTCTCCAGGAGGCCTATGGTGGAAAACTGAACGTGCTTTCGCAGATCAGTGAGCGGTTGAGCGGGGAGGATTTCCCGGTTCGGGAGGAGGGCCTGGCCGACCGTAAAAGTCCTCAACAATAAGCCCGACCAAAAAAGCCAAAAGGGAACGGTCATGATAGAGTTGCTCCAGGATTTCTTTTCTTTCCGGGATGCGAACGTTCTTTACGTAGTGATCGGTTCCGTTATTCTGGGGGCCACGACCGCCGTCGTAGGTACCTTCAAATTTCTACAAAAACAGGCATTGGTAGGGGATGCAGTAGCCCATTCCGTGCTTCCAGGGATATGCCTTTCCTTTATGTTGACCGAGAGCAAGGACCCGCTTTTTCTTCTGCTCGGGGCTACTGTAACGGGATGGCTGGCCGTGTTGGCCATCGATCGGATCGCGAACCGAACACGGATCGGTTCGGAAACGGCCATCGCGATCGTCCTGTCCGTATTCTACGGGATCGGCATCCTCTTGTTGACCCACATCCAGCAAGGGGGCAGCGGTGCACAATCGGGATTGGACAAATTCCTTTTCGGAAGTGCAGCTTCAATGACCCCCCGGGATATCAAGGTATTCGGGGCACTTGGCTGCGTCATTGTCCTGGTGGTGATCGTTGCCTTCAAAGAGCTCAAAGTCTTGACCTTTGATCCCCAGCATGCGCGGGCCATCGGTTTGCCGGTAAGGACCCTAGAGACCCTACTCTCTACCATCACCGTGCTTGCGGTTGCTATCGGCATGCAGGCTGTGGGGATCGTATTGATCGCCGCTTTGCTGATCACTCCGGCCTCCGCTGCCAGAGGATGGTCGGATAAACTCCTCCCGGTCTTTGTGATCGCTGCCGTGATCGGCGGGATATCCGGTATCACTGGCGCTTTTATCTCTTACAGCGCCCCGCACATGCCGACCGGACCCTGGACCGTGGTCACCCTTTCGCTGATCGCCATTCTCACCCTCTTTTTGGCCCCCAAGAGAGGGGTGGTCTCCCGCCTGCTGAAAAAACGCCAGAACAAGATCAAGATCCGGGACGAGAACATTCTGAAGACCTTGTACCACTGTATGGAAGAAGAACCAGGACCCCATCATGATGGCTGGCGGATCGACGCCATCCTTTCCCGACGGGCATTTTCTATGAGATCTCTCAAAAAAGGGCTTAAAAAACTCCGTCGCCAGGAGCTTGTAAAAAAAGGCCCGGGAGGATGGCTCCTGACCGATGCCGGTACAGAAGAAGGGAAACGGATCGTCCGGCTCCACCGATTGTGGGAATTGTATCTGAACCAGCGATTGAAACTCGCCCCGGATCACGTCCACCAGGATGCCGAAGCCATCGAACACATCATTACGCCAGAGTTGGAAAGAGAACTCGAAAAGGAACTGGGTTATCCAGAGACCGACCCCCACGAGCGCACCATTCCTGAACGGGGGAAAGAAAAGAAAAAAGACCGACCATGGACGCGTTCTGGATCATCCTGACCGGAGCCTTGGTAGCCACCTGTTGTGGCCTATTGGGTAGCTTTCTGGTTCTGAGAAAAATGGCCATGGTAGGGGATGCCATATCCCATGCCGTACTTCCCGGTATCGTCCTCGCTTATGCGCTCTCGGGATCGAGAGAGACGATCCCCATGCTGATCGGAGCAGCTTCTCTTGGGATCCTCACCACCCTATTGATCGAGCTTTTTCATCGGCTCGCCAGACTGCAGACCGATGCTTCCATCGGTATTACCTTTACGTGGCTGTTCGCGATCGGAATCATCATGATATCCGCCATGACCGGAAGCGTGGACCTGGACCAGGAATGCGTGCTTTACGGGGAGATCGGATATATCCCATTGGATCGCTGGATAACGGGAGGAATGGACATGGGGCCGCGAACCGTATGGATCCTGGGCGGCACTTTTATCCTCATAGCGACCTTGATCACCCTGGGGTACAAAGGCCTCTTCATTACCACCTTCGACCCCAAATACGCCAGTACGATCGGAATATCTACGGCATTCTGGCACTATACACTGATGAGCGGCGTCTCCCTGACCACCGTGGTATCCTTTGAATCCGTGGGCGCTATCCTCGTGGTGGCTTTTTTGGTGGTGCCACCCTCCACCGCTCTCCTTCTTACGAACAACCTGCGAAAGATGCTCCTCATGACCACTGCTATCGGCATTTCATCCGCCATTCTGGGTTATTTTCTGGCGGTCCTGCTCAATGGTTCCATAGCTGCTTCAATGACCACCGTAGCTGGCCTGCTTTTCTTCCTGGCCTATATCTTTGTATCCCGTTATGAAAAAAGAGGACACCAAGGGAACTAACGTCATTGCCCGCAACAAAAGGGCAAGCTTCGATTTTGAGCTGATCGAGCGATTCACGGCCGGTTTACAACTGACCGGTACCGAGATCAAATCCATAAGAGCAGGCAAAGCAAGTATCAAAGAAGCCTATTGCTATCTGCACGAGGGCGAGGCCTGGATCAAGAACATGCATATCGCGGAATATGAACAAGCGGGATGGTTCAATCATGAAGCGCGCCGCGAAAGAAAGTTGCTCCTGACCAAAGGAGAATTGAGAAAACTGGGAAAGCAGGTCCGCACCAAGGGATTCACCATTGTCCCGACCAGACTCTTTATCACCCCCCGGGGTTGGGCCAAGTTAGAGATCGCCCTGGCGAGGGCAAAAAAACAACACGACAAACGGGAAGCGATCAAGCAAAAGGATATGAAACGGGAAATGGAACGAGGAAAAAAATTCCCCAACGATTAATCCCACAATTCTTAGCTTCCATCCGGAGCTCCCCGGAAAGAAAGCAAAGCATTTGGCGCCCGCCTTTCGTTGATCGTTCTTTTCGAAACAGAAACCATTGCCTTCCAGCCCCCAAAAATGGATAAAAAAAATCCTTCTTTGGAACGGAGCCCCGCTCCAAAGAAGGATCTGGTAAAAGGTCGGGCCTTCTACTTAGAAATTATAGCCAACCCTCAATTCGCCAACTGCACCGGAGCCCAGGCTGAACTCACTGCCTTGTTCCTGGGGGTCGGGCAGGTTCGCATCCGAATCGGTGTCTTCGAACTCAATGTCCGAATAGCTCCGCGATTCGAAGCCGTAACCGAATTCGGCACCAAGGTAGATGTTCTTGGCAAAGTAGTAATCAACACCGGAAACGAGCCTTAGACCAAAAGAGAAATAGCCGGCCCGATTAAAATTGCCGGGTTGAGCAGGGGCACCACTAGCTTTGGTGCCATTACTGACCGTCAAGGTCTCCACATCATCCCCGGATTGCCGCTGTTCCTCGTAAGTGGTGGACTTCAACCGAATGGGAAGCGTCGCCCCTACATAGGGGTCCACACTTTTAGAGGAACCCAGGTGCATCTCATATCCCGGTGCGATACCCAACATGAAGGAAGATGTCGTGGTCTCCAACTTCTCTTGGTCGATACTATCCACTTCCTGCTGAGTGACCTCCGTATTACTGCTGGTATTCAAGGAAAAATTAACCCTGATCGCACTCGACCCACCGGACCCGAATGAACGGAAGCGAATACCGTCAACGCTGATCGGGGTATTCCCGAAGGGTGTAAGATGGAGTTCCAAATTCTTCTCTCCACCTGACGGGGTTTTGTCCATTCCGTCCTCAGAATCCTGAGCCTGAAGTGCAAACAACGCAAAGAATGCCGATGTAAGTAAAGTGATCCGTTTCATTTTGTTTGGGTTTTGGTTTTTGATCAAAAGACCTTTTCATCCGGATTCAAAGCTGCATTTAAGCACACCTTTAACCTATGTAAAAGGTCGGGTGCAAACTTAGTACGATCAGTAGGCGATCACGGCATTTTATCCAAAAAAAATCCACACTGGATCGTGAAGACCCGCTGACCCCCTTACCAAACCCCTGATTTGAAAAGGAATTCATGATCTTTCTTTCAGGGATTGCAAAAAGTGGTTCTTCCATTTATTTCATGGGTACGAACGAAAATATCCCGTGGGTGGACCGATGAAGTTCTCCGCCTTTCTTTTTCTCGAGCAGTGTCATGGTCTGCACGTCACCTTGCCCGATGGGAACGACCATCCGCCCGCCTTCGTCAAGCTGGTCGATAAGGTCCTGAGGGATTTCCGGCGCCCCACAGGTCACGAGTATACGATCAAAGGGCGCATAAGCCGGAAGGCCTTTATAGCCATCCCCGCAGAACAAACGCGGCCGATATCCCATTTCTCCGAGGATGTACTTGGCTTTCTCATAAAGGTGCCGATGCCTTTCTATAGAGAACAGCTTGGCTTTGAGTTCGCAGAGGATCGCGGCCTGGTACCCCGAACCCGTCCCCACTTCGAGGACTTTTTCCCCGCGTTTTCGGACCCCCAACAGTTCCGTTTGAAAAGCGACGGTGTAAGGCTGTGAGATCGTTTGCCCCGATCCGATGGGAAAAGCCTGGTCCTGATAGGCATATTCTACAAAAGCATTATCCATGAACCAATGCCGGGGGATCTTTTCCATAGCCTGGAGGACAGCCTTATCTTCAATGCCCTTATCAGCGATGGCCCGAACGAGTTTTTTCCGAAGTCCTTTGTGTCGATAGGAATCTTCCATGATCCGGTCCCAAATTTTCAGCGAAGTTAATCCTCGATCCCGAGCTTTTACCTCCTTAACCCCGATTTGAATTTCCGTAACGAAATCCCCAACCCGCGTTTAATTTTGAAAAAAAGCAGGAGAAAATGCTCAAGATCGGGGTTGTAGGGACCGGTCACCTCGGCCGTATCCATATCGATCTTTTGTCCGCCTCCGGGAAATTCGAGCTCGTCGGGGCCTACGACGCGGATTCGGACAAGGGACGCGCAGTTTGTGAACAATACGGCATTCAGCAGTTCCAAGGAATCGATGACCTGATCGATTCCGTGGACGCCGTGGATATTGTAACCCCCACCCTCTCTCATTACGACCTGGCCTCCAGAGCGATAAAATCCTCCCGTCATGTCTTCATCGAAAAGCCGGTCACCAATTCCATCGAAGAAGCCCGGACCCTCTTACGCCTTACCGAGGAGGCCGGGATAAAGGCTCAAGTGGGCCATGTGGAAAGGTTCAATCCCGTTTATACCGCTGCCCTTCCTTATTTCGATCACCCCATGTTCATCGAAACGCATCGCTTGGCGGAGTTCAATCCGCGAGGGACCGACGTATCGGTCGTGCTCGACCTTATGATCCACGATATTGACATGGTCCTTAGTGTCGTGGACTCCACCGTAAGACGGATCAGCGCGAGTGGTGTGGAAGTCCTTAGTGAGACACCGGACATTGCCAATGCCCGGATCGAATTCGATAATGGCTGTGTCGCCAATCTCACCGCAAGCCGGATCTCTATGAAGCAGATGCGCAAATCCCGCTTCTTTCAAAAGAACGCTTACTTATCCCTGGACCTTTTGAACCACAACGCCGAGATCGTCCGGATGAAGGAAGTCCAGGAAGAGCCAGACCCCTTTGCTCTGACCATGGAACCCCCAAATGGAGGCCCCACTAAACAAGTCCTCTTCGATTCGCCTCCCATAGAGACGAACAACCCCATCGGTGATGAACTATCATCATTCGCGGATTCCATTTTAAACAATGGCATCCCACCAGTTCCCATGGAGGATGGTTACAGGGCCATTGACATCGCCCATCAAGTGCTCGATAAGCTAAAAGTGACCTCCAGCCTGATCGAAAAAAAATAATTCGGAAAAGCTTCCGTTATCTTTGAGCATTTTCCCAAAGGGGACATTAATTTCCCGTAAATCCAGAGTGCACTGAACGAATGACCCCTGTGCAGGAATCCGGTGGAAGGCCAGAGCACGTGAACGGATCGAAAAAAAGTGATTCCCGGCATGGGCCACGCCTTTTCCTTCCGCTCCTTATCGGACTGATATGCTTCTTGTCATTGACCGGTTGCGAGAAATTCTACAAAAAAGAAACGCCTCCGGCTTTTATCCATATAGACGCCATCGACCTTAAGACCGATGAAGCGAGCGAAGGCACGGATGACCACAAGATCGTCGACGCATGGGTCTTTAATAACGACAACGCGGTCGGTGCCTTTGAACTACCAGCCACGATACCCGTTTTTGCTTCAGGACAACGGCGGATCAAGGTCGTTGCTGGTATCAAGAACAACGGCTTCGTGAACGACAGACAGAAATATCCCCTGTACAAAGGTTTCCAAAAAAAAATGAAGCTGGCGCCGGGAAAAGTCGATACCATTCACCCCACGGTGAGCTATTTCCCCGATCTCTTTTTCTGGATCGAGGACCTCGAGAGTACGGGTGTTCAGTTCGAATCCACCGATAAAAGCGATACGGGCCTTTTTCGCATCACCCAACCACCGGCTCGGGTCTATGAAGGAGATGGCAGCGGAAAAGCCCATTTAACGGTGGATCAGGATTTCCTCGATGTCCGGACCAAGGAAAATTTTCAGCCTTCCATTGGAGACCCTGTATATCTGGAACTCCATTACCGGATCAACGACACACTGACGGTCGGATTGATCGCAAAAAAGGGGGCCGAACAGGTCAAACGCCCCAAACTATCCCTAAAACCCAAAAGAGACGATAAGGGAAGGATCACCTGGAACAAAACCTATATCGAATTCACGGACCTTGTATCTACACAACCGAATGCGGAATCCTTCGAGCTATTCCTGGAGGTCAGAAAGGCCCCGGCAGTGCAAGAGGTCGAGGTTTTCGTGGACAATGTAAAGCTGATCTACCCGGACGCTTAAAAAAGCCGGGAACGATCCGGGATATGAAGCGGAGGAAACAAGTCCTGAAATACCTTCTTGCCGACATCATAGGCGCAAGTGGCGCCTGGACGGCACTCTTTTTCTATCGGAAAGCGTCCCTCGGACCGGGAGAATTGAGCGCTCAGCCGGATGGAACTTTCTTTTGGGGGCTGCTCCTGGTAACAGCATTCTGGGTGACCCTGTTCGCCATGGTGGGAGGCTATACGGACATTTTCCGCCGGAACCGGATCAAAGAGCTCGGCCAGACCCTTCTGATCTCCTTCATCGGGGCCATGCTGATCTTCTTTATCTATTTGCTTGGCGATCCGGTCACGGATCAGGGGCATTATTACCGCTCCCTTTTCGTGGTCTTTTCAACGCATTTCATCCTCACTTTCACCCTTCGCGTGATCCTGACATCCCGAACGGTAAAACGGGTCCACAGACGCGAGATCGGTTTCAATACCATCATCATTGGAGGGAACGAAGAAGCCCTCCACATTTACAACGAGATCGAATCCCTCGAAAAAAGCCCCGGCAATCACTTTGTAGGTTTCGTCAGCATCAACGGGGACGACGCGAAAAAACTCGGAGAACACCTCCCCTACCTGGGGGCCCTCCAGAACGTCGAGGAGATCATTCGGGATAAAGGTGTTGAAGAGGTCATCATTGCTATTGAATCCTCCGAACACAAGAACATCGAAGAGATCATCAACCGGGTCGAACCCTGCAATGTCCTGATCAAGATCATCCCCGATATGTACGATATCATGTCGGGGTCGGTCAAAATGACCAGCATCCTCGGAGCCCCCCTTATCGAAGTGAATCCGCGGATCATGCCCGACTGGCAAGCATCCCTGAAAAGGCTGATCGACATCGTGGCCTCGGTCATCGCACTCGTCCTTTTGTCCATCCTTTACATCATACTCGCCATCCTGATCAAAACCTCCTCGCGTGGCCCCATCATCTTTGCCCAGGAAAGGGTCGGCCTGGACGGCAGACCCTTCAATATTTACAAGTTCCGAACCATGTACCCGGATGCCGAAAAGAGCGGCCCTCAACTATCCAGTCGGAACGACCCCCGTGTTACGCCGATCGGGCGTTTTCTACGAAGGACCAGATTGGATGAACTGCCGCAGTTCTACAATGTGCTCAAAGGAGAAATGTCGATCGTCGGACCCAGGCCGGAACGGCAATACTACATCGACCGGATCCTGGAAGAAGCACCGCATTACAAACACCTCCAAAAGGTCAAGCCCGGGATTACTTCATGGGGAATGGTGAAATTCGGTTATGCAGAGAATGTCAAAGAAATGATCGAGCGATCCAAGTACGACATCCTTTATATCGAGAACCTTTCCCTCGCAGTGGACCTAAAGATCATGATCTACACGATCATCACCGTCTTAAAGGGCCGTGGGAAATAAGGGACCCGAAGACCAGCAGAAAAGATGCTTCTATTCGGCCACCAACTGGAGGCCGCTCATCCGTCTATAGAAACCGTCCGTTTTGGCCATTAGGGAATGGTGATCCCCCACTTCGACGAGCTCACCCTGATCGAGGACCATGATCTTGTCGGCATTTCTGACCGTTGCCAGCCGATGTGCAATGACGAAGGTCGTCCGGCCTTTCATGAGTTCATCCAGAGCCGCCTGAACAAGATTCTCGGATTCGGAATCAAGTGAACTTGTGGCCTCGTCCAGGATCAGGATCGCGGGATCCTTAAGAATGGCCCGCGCTATCGCGATTCGTTGGCGCTGGCCTCCCGAAAGTTTGATCCCCCGTTCTCCCACAACAGTTTCATAACCGTTGGTGGTTTCCAGGATGAATTCCTCAGCATTGGCTTTCCGGGCAGCCTCCTTGATCGCTTCCTTTGATGCATCCGGCTTCCCGTAACGGATGTTCTCCTCGATCGTTCCCCCGAAAAGGATCACTTCCTGGGGAACCATTGCCATTTTGTTCCGGATACCCTGGACCGGGTAAGCCGAAAGCGGCTTTCCATCCACATATATAGCGCCTTTCTGCGGGTCGTAAAAACGGAGGATCAGGGATATGAGAGTGGATTTTCCCGCTCCCGAAGGACCGACGATCGCTACACGCTCCCCTGATGCGGCTTCAAAGGAGATATTCCTGAGCACCACTACATCGGGATCGTTGGGGTATGCGAACGACACTTCCTCAAAGGTCACCCGACCTTCGATCTCTCCGGATTCCGGCAAGCTCCTTTCCAGATCGATCGGTTCCGGGGACTCTTCATAAAGATCGAGCAAGTCCTCCGTAGCCCCGACCGCTTTTTGGATCTTGGCGAACTGGTCCGCAACACCACCAACCGAAGCACCTATGAAAACAGAATAAAGAATGAAAGTGATCAGCTCCCCGATCGTCATTTCCCCCGCTTCCCGCAAATGCGCCCCGTACCAAATGACCAAAACGATGGCCCCGAAAAGGCTGAAAATGATGAAGGAAGTAAAGGCACCACGCCATACTGCTCCCCGCATAGCAATGCGACGCACCTCCTCCGTACGTGAGCGATACCGGCCAACCTCGAGCAACTCGTTTGCAAAAGCCTTGACATTGGCAATACCACTTAGGGTCTCTTCCACGATCACATTGGAATTGGCCACTTCATCCTGGGTCTTTTTGGACAAACGCTTGATGTAGCGTCCGAAAAAGACCGCAAGCAAGGCCATAACGGGCAGTGTTGCCAACATCAACAAAGTCAGCTGATAGGAATAATAAGTCAGGAAAACCACCCCGATCCCGATCATTAACACCTGGCGGATAAATTCAGCGATGGTCGTCGTAAAGGTCTCCTGAAGCAGGGAAATGTCGGCCGAGACCCGGCTGTTCAAAGCCCCGACCCGTTCGCGCGAAAAGAACTCCATGGGTAGCCGGATCAGGTGCTCATAGGTCCGCTGCCTCAATAGAGCCAACATCTTATGGGTAACATCCGCGAAAAGGTAGATGCGAAAAAAGGAGAACAAAGCCTGGCCGCCAAAGAGAGCCAACAAAACCAACGCGATCCCGTCGATCCCCATCCCGCTCATCCAATCCGGCCCACTTCCTTCCCCATTGCCGGAGGCATCAACCAATTCCCCCATCAATGCGGGAAAGGCCATATTGGTGACCGTACTGAGGACCAAAAAGACAAACCCCAGGAAAAAACGACCCCAGCGCGGTTCCATGTAATGAAATATGCGGGCCGATCGCCGGAGCTTTTGCCAGCTCTTCGTAAGGGAATTTCTTTTGTCCTTGCCGGCTGCTGTATCGGGCATGGCCTCAAAGTTATCCGATCGGCACGAATACGACCTTTTTGGAGCGGAAAAAAGGGGCCGGGGACCATTCCCTCAAGGAAAATATCCGGGCGGACCGGCCAGTCTCCTCCAATTGATCATCGACCGGACCACCAGTCCAATAAAGAACACCATGTTCCATTCCCTCCCCGGAAGGGGCAGCGATCCTTTTCCGGGTCACGGCGATGAAACGGGGCAGCGGCATAACGGCTCGCCCAAGCGCATAGTCAAAAAGATCCCGGTTCTTTTCGATCCGGTCGTGGACCACACGTACATTGGGAACCCCCAATTCCTGCACAATGGAACGTACGGCCCTTACTTTTTTAAGGGCGGAATCCATCAGGACGAAGTGAACCTTTGGGAAAGCAATGGCCAGGGGGATCCCCGGTAAGCCTCCACCCGTTCCCACATCCACCACTCTCGAACCCGATGGTAAGGGGAAGAATTCAACGGGGGCAAGGGAATGGAGCAAATGACGGACCACGAAATGGTCAATATCCTGCCGGCTCACCAGGTTGATCCTTTGATTCCATGCCCGATAAATGGCCGGAAGAGCCAACAACCGATCCTGTTGTTCTTTGGAAAGGCCCGGAAAATGAGTGA
>CAYVSK010000022.1:25194-32521 GCA_964453635.1 uncultured Weeksellaceae bacterium
GTGGGGGTTTGGGTGCAATCTGGTCCTTCGCTGCTTTGACCTTAACAATGTCCGGAAAAGACAAATATGGGAGGCTCATAACTGATCCCGGGTATTCTTCATAAGCACGGACAGGAATTCCCGGGCTCGATACAATTGCGCCTTAACTGTTCCCAGAGGGATCCCGAGCTCATCCGATATCTCCTCGTAACTGTATTCCTTAAAGTAGCGCATCTCGATCAACTGCCGGTACTTGGGCTTCAGTTGATCCACAATATCCCGCATCATCTGAACCTTCTGATCATTGATGGCCTTTTCCTCCGGATCCGGTGACTGGGCTTTGAGATCCACCTCGATCTCATCTCCCTCATCGTTCTCCGGATTGCTGTCGATGGAATAGAGTTTTTTCTTTTTCTTCCGAATGAAATCTATGCAGTTGTTGGAAGCGATCTTGAAAAGCCAGGTACTGAAAGCGTAATAAGGGGTATACTGGTCAAGCCGCCGAAAAGCTTTTTCGAAGGCTTCAAAGGTGAGATCCTCCGCATCACTCCGGTTATTGACCATTTTCAGGAGCATGTAATAGATCGAGTCCTGGTAACGCCTGAGCAACTCCTGATAGGCGCCCTGATCGCCTTCCTCCACTGCCCGGTTTACCAACTCGAGGTCCTCTTTGGCCTTATCCGAGAAATTTGAATCGTCTACGCCCATGCACCCTTTCTTGTGATCATACCGCCGATCCAAGCACTGAAGAGCAAAGGTAAAAGAATGATCTCCAATACCAGCGTCCAGGGAAGCAAATCCCGCTGTCCTGTACATAGAGCGGTTCTGTTAAAAATAACAATTTGAAGCAGAAAACGCGACAGGAGCATGAATAAAGCGATAAAAATGAGTTTTTCATAGAAAAGACACCCCAGAGAAGCAGCAAAAAAAAGAAAAGTGCTCCCATCATAAAGCCCTGTGATCAATTTGCTCATTGGTTTATAGCGGCTACCAGCCTGCAGATGCCTTTTCTTTTGGCGCCACCAGCTTTTCCATCGTTGTTGGGGAACGGACCAGACCCAAGCCGAAGGATCGAGCACGATAGCCGGCTGTGTTTCCTCCATGGCCCGATCAACGAACAAGTCATCATCGCCGGATGGGACGTGCCAATTGTCACCGTAGGGATCGAGCCGTAGAAAAAGCGACCCGGAAAAAGCCAGATTCCTACCAACCCCCATGTAACCCCGCCCGGATAAAGCGGCCGATAAGTAACGGAGGGCAGTAAGGAGGGTCTCAAAACGAATGAGCTTGTTCAACCACCCCTTTTTCTTTCGATAAGGGGCAAAACCAAGGACCACCCCGACCCCTTCATCAAGGGGGGCTGTCATCCTGCGGGCCCATTCTTTGGAAGCCGGGGAACAGTCGGCATCGGTCACCACGATCCGTTCATTACGGGCCGCACGTACACCAGCTGAAAAAGCTTCTTTCTTCCCGGGCCCCGTTTTTTTCTCCATATCCACTACGGTCAATTCCGGATGCGCTTTGGAAAAGTCCGATAAAACAGCACTTGTATCATCCGTGGAAGCGTCATTCACGACGAGCACCTCCGATCCAGGAACGGGCATTTCCTGAGCCAGAACAAAAGGCAAATGACGCGCGAGATTTTCCGCCTCATTCCGCGCGCAGATGAGGACCGTAAAGCTGTCCTCCCCTTGCATCCCCTTCAGATCCATATCCCTTCCTTTAGGCCCCAGACGCCTGAAGAGACCGAGCCAATACCCGACCTGTACCAGGAAAGAAAGGATCAAGAACGAAAGAAGAATGAGGTCCATATTCATGGTCCGGCCCCGAAAATAGGAAGTAACGAGCATTCCGGCGCAAGACCCATTTTCGGTCTCCACCCAAAAACCACACGCGTCCCCTAAATTTGGCAACGTCCCAAAGATCGGGAGCGCGGTCAGAGGCCTCCACATTCCTTAAAACCGAACGGGGAGTTTGTTACGCTTCACCATACGATCCACAGATGAGCAGGGTTCAGCCAGAACAGGATCGTTGAACACCGATCACGGGACTGTTCACACACCCATTTTCATGCCGGTCGGGACCCAAGGGGCCGTTAAAGGTGTCCATTTCCGGGAATTGGTGGAGGAAGCTGGAACCGAAATGCTGCTGAGCAACACCTATCACCTCTTTCTGAGACCTGGCCTGGACGTGATCAGGCATGCGGGTGGATTTCATGGCTTCACGGGATGGCGGGGCCCAGTTTTGACCGATAGCGGAGGTTATCAGGTTTACTCCCTGAGCTCCGTAAGAAGGATCGAAGAGGAAGGGGTTCATTTCCGGTCCCATTTGGATGGCCAACCCCACTTTTTCACGCCGGAATCCGCGATCGATCTTCAGCGGTCCATCGGGGCGGACCTCATCATGGCCTTTGATGAATGCACGCCCTACCCCTGCGAACGCAGATATGCAGCATCCTCCATGGAACTCACCCACCGGTGGCTGGACCGCTGTATGGAACGCTTTCGGGAAAGCGGCCCCCTTTATGGCTACGATCAAGCCTTGTTCCCCATTGTCCAGGGTTCCGTGTATCCCGACCTCCGGAAACGGTCCGCTGAAAAGGTGGCCGAAAAAGGAGCCGAAGGGAACGCGATCGGGGGTCTGTCAGTGGGGGAACCCCATGAGCAGATGTACGAGATGACCGCCATTTGTTGCGATATCCTTCCAGCGGATAGACCGCGCTACTTAATGGGGGTGGGCACGCCCGCCAATATCCTGGAGGCGATCGACCTGGGGGTCGACATGTTCGACTGCGTGATGCCCACCCGCAACGGCCGCAACGGGATGCTATTTACCTGGGAAGGGGTCGTGAACATCCGGAATCAAAAATGGAAATTCGACCAAACCCCGCTGGATTCGAACGGAGCAGCCAGTGTTGACCACGCTTATTCCCGATCCTTTCTTCGCCACCTCATGACCAGCAAGGAGATGCTTGGAGCCCAGATCGCAAGCATCCACAACCTGGCCTTTTACGAGTCCCTCATGCGAAAGGCCCGGGAAAGGATCGAAGCTGGCCAGTTCCGGACCTGGAAGGAAAAGGTCTTACCGGATCTGGCACGGCGCTTGTAAGACCCATCGGGAACCTGGTCCATTGAAGGTTTTAGACCGATATATCATCCGCCAATTCCTGAGCTGGTTCGCTTTTCTCTTCTGCCTCCTCATGCTGATCGGGGTGATCTTTGATTTCACCGAACAAGTAGATGATTTCGTCCAATACAACATCCCCATCCGCCCGATCATCCTGGACTATTACCTCAACTTCGTGATCCACTTCGGAAATCGCCTGAGTTCCCTGATCATCTTCATTACCGTGGTGATCGCCACGAGTCGCCTGGCCACGAGAACCGAGATCATCGCCATGCTGGGGAGCGGCATGAGCTTTTACCGGCTCCTCTGGCCCTACTTTCTGGCAGGAACCCTGCTAACAGGGGTTTCCCTTTTCGCCAGCCATTATCTGGTACCCAATGCCAGTGAGGAAAAGCTGAATTTCGAAATGCAATATGAGAGCAGCGGGGATAAGCTCGATGCCAAACATGTGCACCGTGAGATCGAACCCGACAAGGTCATTTACCTCAAAGGGTATAGCAGTGATACCGTACTCCAAAGCCTATCCATTGAAAAATGGGGCCAGGGGGAACTCCTTTACAAGATCCGGACCGACCATGGGGTTTGGCATCCGAAAGATTCTACTTGGCAACTCAAAAATATGTTGTTCAGGGATTTCAGGGAGGGTCGGAACAAGATCCGGAGAGTGGCGAGCCTCGATACCACTTTTCGCTTCACTCCACAGGATTTCGACCTCGACCAGGACCGGGCCCCGACCATGACCACCATGGAACTGACCCGCTTCATCGAGCGGGAAAAACAAAAAGGAGCGGCTGATATCGTACACTACGAGGTGGAACTCCACAAGCGGACCGCTTATCCCATCGCCACCTATGTCCTCATCCTGATCGGGGTATCGCTGGCCTCAAGAAAGACCAAGGGTGGGATCGGTGCTCATATGGCCTTGGGTTTCTTCCTGGTAGCGCTCTATATTTTTTCAATGAAAGTGGCCACCGTAGCAGCGATCAACACATCGATGGAACCTGCCCTGGTCGTATGGATGCCCAATATACTTTTCCTGGGGATCGGCTTATGGTTGTTGTACAAGGCCCCCAAGTAAAGATCCCACCTTTCTGGGGTACAAACGGAAGGAGCGGGCCTATTCCATCGGATCGAGAAAGGCCTTCGTCTACTACATAACATATTACATCGATAATTTATACCTTCCAATCTAAAAATACCCACGATGTTTGAACCTGGATAAGCGAAAACGTATTATTGTGCGTCTCACCAGGACAGACGCACATCAGAAAAATCGACGGTACCATTGAAACTCTTCGTTTGCCGGGAAACAAAGAAACAAGAAGCGCGTGTGGCGCTCATTCCCAGAGACATTAAGGAACTGATCAAGAAGGGGCATAACGTTGCCGTTGAAACAGGAGCAGGGGAAGGATCCGGGCATAGCGACGAAGACTACAAGGAAGCCGGTGCCACGATCGAAGAGGATGGGAAAAAAGGCATGAGCAATGCGGACGGGGTGCTCCGGATCAATCCCTTCGACCCAAAGGATATCGCGAATATCCCCAAAGGGAGCCTAACCATTTCCTTCGTCTATGCTTTGAGCAATAACACGCTCGTAGAGACCGCCAGGGATCAGGGGGTCTCCATGATATCGATGGATGCCGTACCCCGCATTTCCCGGGCACAAAAAATGGATGCCCTGAGTTCACAGGCCAATCTTGCGGGCTACAAGACCGTGATCATGGCCGCTAACCACCTCAAGAAGATCTTCCCCCTGATGATGACCGCGGCCGGGACCATAAAACCGGTTTCCGTCGTTGTCTTTGGAGCCGGGGTCGCAGGCCTGCAGGCGATCGCCACTGCCAAACGCTTGGGTGCCAATGTAGAAGTATCGGATGTCCGGCCCGAGACAAAGGAACAAGTGGAATCCGTTGGTGGAAAGTTCATCGAGGTGGAAAGCGAAGAAGAGGCAACGACCGAAGGGGGCTACGTCAAAGAAATATCGGAAGAATACCTAAAGAAACAACAGGAGGTCGTGGCCGGGCGGGTCGCCAAAGCGGATGTGGTGATCACCACGGCTCAGGTCCCGGGGAAAAAGGCCCCGCTCTTGGTCTCTGAGGATATGGTGAAAAGCATGAAAAAAGGATCCGTCATTGTGGACATGGCCACCGAACAGGGGGGGAATTGCTCCCTCAGCGAAAAGGACAAGGTGGTGGAGGAACACGGGGTGACGATCATCGGGGAATCGGACCTTGCCTCTCATTTGCCGATAAACGCAAGCGAAGTCTTCTCGAAGAACATCACGGAAATGATCGCTTATATCACCGGGGAAGAGGGGGGTATCGATATCGACACGGAGGACGACATCCTCAAAGGAGCCCTGATCACCCACAAAGAAGGGATCGTGAACCCTGAGGTGGCAAACTCAATAACGAACGGACCCTAAAATAAACAATATGGCAGTTCTCGATTTTCTGGGGCAACACATGGATATGGTCTACGTGGTGATCCTCGCGATCCTTGTAGGGATCGAGCTCATTTCCAAAGTCCCCTCCGTGCTTCACACCCCGCTGATGTCTGGTGCAAACGCCATCCATGGCGTGGTGATCATAGGGGCCATTATCGTCATGGGACACGCCCCCCCGGATGACACCCTGGCGATCGTACTGGGGTTCCTGGCCGTGATCCTGGGAACCCTGAACGTGGTGGGAGGCTTCGTGGTGACCGACCGGATGCTCGAAATGTTCAAAAAGAAAGACCGTAAAGAATGAGCCAAACGATCCTCGAGCTTTTTTACCTCCTGGCAGCGGTCCTTTTCATTAGCGGTCTGAAAATGCTGAGCGGCCCCAAGACCGCCAGAAAAGGCAACCTTATTGCAGCCACGGGCATGGGCATCGCCATCCTGGCCACGATCATCCTTCATCAAAAAGATGGCGAAGCAGTCGGGAACCTTCTGTGGATCTTTGGTGGGATCGTGATCGGCAGCCTGATCGGATGGATCTCTGCCAAACGTGTGGAAATGACCGCCATGCCCCAAATGGTCTCCATGTTCAACGGCATGGGCGGAGGTTGTGCTGCACTGATCGGGCTTATCGAGTTCCCTCATTTCATTGACGACCCCGGAAAGACCCTGACCCTGCTCACCATTTTCGGCGGGCTGGTGATCGGGAGCGTCTCTTTTTCCGGGAGTCTGATCGCCTTCGCCAAACTCAACGGCAACCTCAAGAAGGATATCCGCCTGCCGCTTTACAACGTGGTCAACATTCTCGTGGTACTGGCGATCATCGGGCTCGTGATCGGACTCCTCACACACAACCTTGCCAACCCGACCTTTTGGGTTTACATCGTTTTTGCGATATCATTGCTTTACGGGATCCTCTTTGTGATGCCGATCGGCGGAGCTGATATGCCCGTGGTCATATCCCTCCTGAACTCCTTCACCGGATTGGCCGCGGCTTTCGGTGGCTTCCTCTACGACAACATGGCCATGTTGACCGGTGGGATCCTGGTCGGCTCAGCAGGTTCTATTCTCACGGTGGTGATGTGCCACGCCATGAACCGTTCCCTCGCCAGTGTCATATTCGGAGCTTTCGGAACTTCGAGCGCAGAAGCAGGGGCCGGGCGCGAAAAGCATTTCAAGGACATCAATCTTTCCGATGCCGGCATCCTGATGAATTACGCCGACAAAGTGGTGATCGTCCCCGGTTACGGCCTGGCCGTAGCTCAGGCCCAGCATGCGGTCAATGAACTGGAAACCCTACTGGAGGAAAAAGGCGTGGAGGTAAAATATGCCATTCATCCGGTGGCTGGCCGAATGCCCGGCCACATGAACGTGCTTTTGGCCGAGTCCAACGTTGAGTACGACAAGCTCAAGGAAATGGAGGAGATCAACCCCGAGTTCGCCACGACGGACGTTGTTCTTGTATTGGGAGCCAATGACGTCGTCAATCCTGCCGCCAAGCACGACCCCTCAAGCCCCATCTACGGCATGCCCATTCTCGAGGTGGAGGACGCCAAACAGGTGATCGTGAACAAACGGACCATGAAAGTCGGCTATGCGGGTATTGACAATGAGTTGTTCTACGGTGAAAAGACCAGCATGCTCTTCGGGGATGCCAAGGATGTGATCGACGGGCTGATCGCCGAGGTGAAGGAATTGTGAGGCCTCTTTCCCATCTTCCCGGCGAAACTTCCAGGAAAAGACCTAACCGACCCGGGCCAACAAACAGATCTCTTTCAGCAT
>CAYVSK010000023.1:0-4755 GCA_964453635.1 uncultured Weeksellaceae bacterium
CTCTTTTCGCAGCCTTTTTCCTTCATCGATCATTGCCCGGAGTGCGGCACCCCGTTGAAGCGCTACGGGGCCGACTATTTCTGCCCGGACCCCTATGGATGTCCGCCCCAGCGAAAAGGGATGGTAGAGCACTTCATCAGCCGCCGGGCACTCGACATCGACGGACTCGGGCCTGAGACCATCGAGATGCTCTTTGAGCAGGACCTGGTCCGCAACGTGGCTGACCTCTACGAACTGAAGGAGTCGGACCTTCTGCCCCTGGAAGGGGTCCAGGAGAAGACCGTGAACAACTTGTTGAGCGCCATTGAGGGGTCAAAGGAGGTCCCCTTTGAACGGGTCCTCTACGGCCTGGGGATCCCTTTTGTGGGGGAGACCGTGGCCCGGAAGCTCGCCCGTCGTTTCGGGACCATCGATGCTCTTCTGGATGCCTCGAAGGAGGAGCTTGAAGCAGTGGAGGACATCGGGGAGAAGATTGCGGAGAGTGTACGTGGCTTCTTCAAGGATGAACGAAACCTGGCGCTTATTGAACGTTTGAAGAAAGCCGGGTTGAAGATGGCCGTGGAAGAAGAAGCAGAAGGGCGATCCGACCGACTGGAGGGGGCCAGCCTGGTGGTATCGGGCGTATTTTCGCGCTTCTCGAGAGATGAACTGAAGGAGATGATCGAGCGGAACGGGGGAAAGGTGACCGGGTCGGTGTCCGGCAATACCACATATTTGGTGGCAGGTGAGAACATCGGACCCAGTAAACGCCAAAAGGCGGAAAAACTCGGTGTGCCGATCATATCGGAGGACGAATTCCTGGAGAAAGTATCATGAGGGTTTTCGATAACATTCGTAAGTGGTTCGGAGATCGAAAGCTCCGGAAAAAAGCGGCTGACCTGCACCGCAAACCCCGGGTCACCAACCTCGATATGGCAAGGAAAGTGGGGATCCTTTACCAGGCCGAGGATGAAGAGCAGTTCGGGGTGATCCGCGACTTTGTGAAGCATCTCAAGAACGAACACGGGATCAGGGAAGCCATGGCATTGGCTTATGTTGATGATCGGGATTATCCGGCCTATTTGTATCCCCGTTTGGAATTCGAACGCTTCTGCCGCAAGGACCTGAATTGGTTCATGCAGCCTCGTGGTGTGGCGGTGGAGAATTTTATGGCAAGTGGTCACGATATTCTGATCGACTTGAGCGATGGTCATGTTTTACCTTTGCAGTATATGGTCGTGGGGTCCAATGCCGCCTTCAAAGTGGGGGGCTACCGACCCGGCCTCGAGTGGCTCTACGATCTTATGATCAAGCATGAGGAGGAGCCCGAGGACCTCGGGAAATACTTGGAATTCGTGGACCATTATCTCACCATAATCAATAAAAAAGATGCCGTACACTAAGTTCAGAGGCTTGGGCGTGGCCATGGCCACGCCTTTTCGCAACGATGGTAAGCTCGATCTTGATTCGACCGAAAAGCTGACCCAACACTTGATCGGGAATGAGGTGGATTACCTGGTGGTTCAGGGGACCACCGGCGAGGCCGCCACGATGACCGAATACGAGAAACGGACCCACCTCGAGCACGTATTGACCATTAATGACGGCCAGAAGCCTGTGCTGCTTGGTTTCAGCGGGAACAACACCCAACAGATGCTCGAGGCGTTGGAATCCTTCCCGCTGGATCGGGTGGACGGCCTCCTGATCGCCAGTCCCTATTACAACAAGCCTACCCAGGAAGGATTGTATCAACACTACACGAAACTGGCCCAAGCGAGCCCCTTGCCGATCATGCTCTACAACGTACCGGGTCGGACCGGTTCCAACATCCTGCCCTCTACCGTGGTCCGTTTGGCCCGGGAACAGGAAAAAGTATTCGGCATTAAGGAAGCTTCGGCCAATATGGACCAGGTGATGGACCTGATCCAGAAAAAACCGGAAGACTTTATGGTGGTCTCCGGAGAGGATGACCTCACTCTCCCGCTCATCAGCGTCGGTGGAGAAGGTGTGATCTCGGTCACCGGCAATGCCTATCCCTACTTGTTCCGTCGGATGGTCTGGGCTTCCCTCACGGGTAAAATGGATGAGGCCCGCCGCGACCATTACGCCCTCCTGGAGGTCATGAAGGCCCTCTTTTCAGAGGGCAATCCCGGCGGCATTAAGGAGCTCCTTTCCCATATGGGGATCTGCGGGAATACGCTCCGCCTGCCCCTGGCCAATGTGAGTGAGGCCACGAGCCTTCGTTTGAAGGAATTGATGGCGAGTGAGTCCCTCTTGGCGGAGTAGGGGTTCTCCTTTTATCCTTGAATCTGCCGAGGGGGTAGAAATATATATTTTTCACTGTGTTATCACTGTGAAAAATAAATAATTTCTGGCCACCTTCTGTTCATGCTATTCCATCATGAATGCACGGGACCTCTTCAAGACATTACAGAAATGTAAGGAAGCGTGTGGAATGGATCAATGAATCCTTAGTCCCCGCAAGCGGTTCAGGGCCCCGGCGAGGTCCTCCCGCCGGAACTGCGCAAGCTCCCCGGACTTAGAAGGGGTGAGGACATCGAGGGAATCCTTCTTGATGTCCGCCATGACGCGGTCCACGACCGAGCGGATGGAGCTGTTGCCGTCCATGTACTTTTTGGCATAGACGAGGGCTTCGGCAATGGCCCGGGCCTGGCTCGGGTGCACGAGCTGTTCGAGGGCCTGGATGTCGATGTCGGAGCGTCCGAAGCGGATATGGTCCGTGCCGTTGGCCTGGACCTTGATCTTGTTGCCTTTCGAGGGGTCGATGCTGTCGGGGTCGGGGCAACGTTCACCGATCGTCCCGAAGTGGTCGCCTCCCTCTTGTTTGCGTTCGTTGCGGTGTTCCTCCGCGATGGCCTTGGCTCTTTCGGTGAGCTCCTGGGGCTGGTATTCCACCATGCAGAGGACGGTGTCGGCGATGTCGAAATAGGCGCCGGATCCCCCGATCACGAGCACCGTGGATACGCCTTGGTCGTTGTAGAGCTGGCGGGCCTTGTCGATGTAGGGGGTGATCGGTTCGCGGGCCTTAGGGACCAGTTCCTGCATCCGGTCGTCCCGGATCATGAAGTTCGTGGCGGAGGTATCTTCGTCCACCAACATGACACGGGCCCCGGTCTCCAGCGCTTCTACGGTATTGGCTGCCTGGGAGGTGCTGCCCGAGGCGTTCTCGGAGGTAAAGAAGCGGGTGTCCTTGCCGTGTGGAAGGTCGTTGATGAAGGGGGAGATGTCCGTGCGTACGATGCTCCGTCCGTCCTCTGCGCGGATCTTGAAGGCGTCCGGGTCGCTCACCACGAATTCCCTTCCATCGCCCGGAACGTGGTCGTAGATCCCGAGCTCGATGGCGCTGAGCAGGGTTGATTTTCCGTGGTAGCCGCCGCCGGTGATGAGGGTGATCCCGGTGGGGATCGCCATGCCCTGGATGGTCCGGTTGGGGAGCTCTACGGAAGTCCGCATGGTCTCCGGGGACCTGAAAGGGACCCCGTCCTCCAGGGGGCGCGGGTCCACGCCCGATCGGCGGGGAAGGATCGCTTCTTCCGCCACGAACGCCACCCAGCCTTGGTCCCGGAGCATGGAGCGCAGGGTGGTGGCGTCCTCGCAGGTCTCTACGTGTGTTTGGAGGGCCGTTTCGTCAATGGCCTCTGAAAAGAGGCTGTTCCGAACGATGGCCGGGACTTCTTCGAGGAGCATGGCCCGGGCTTGTTGACCCGCGATCTTCCGGCCGAAGGCGGGCAATCCGGCCCGGAAGCGCACTTCGATAGCGTCGCCGCTCACATGGACCGCCGTCCGTTCAAGGATCTCCTGGCTCGGCCGGTCGATGGCAATATCCCCACCCTTGCCGCTACCGCGGCTCCCTTTGGAATGTTTCCGGATGGCCCGGTGAAAGGTCCGTCCGAGGAAGTCGCAGAGCGCGCGCGTTCGTTCGCTATTGGACCAGCTCCAGGCCGGCATTTCGTTGGGAACGACGACCGAGAGCTTGCTCGGGGCTGCGAACGGGTCCCCCTGAACGTGATCGATCTTGAGCGTCAGGTCGTCCATTGGGTAGGTCCCGATGATGTCCTTGTAAGCCTTGTATCCTTTCCCGTCGATGCGGGCGAGTTCCCTGTCGAGTGCTTCGTTCATAGCGCTATCCATTTGGAAAGCCCGCAAATTTGAAAAAAAGCAGGGGGTTCGCAGGAGCTTTTCTTATCCCTTCAGGCCTTTCGGGGATTCAAAGAATGCGAAGCTGCCTTCGCCCGGGTTTAGATCCTGCCAGCGCTCCACTTCAAAGCTGAAACACACGATCCCCGTCGTGGGAACGTTGTCGATCCGTAGCTCCCCCAGGGTGTTCGCCAGCTCGGTGAACTCGGGATTGTGCCCGATGATCATCAGGCTTTCGTCTTCGTCGGATGTTTCCCTTATCGCCTGAATGAGCCGGTCGGTATCCGTGGCATAGAGGCGGTCCTCGGTTCGGATCCCGGAATCCGGATACCCGATCTCCTCTGCGATCCGTTCCGCTGTTGAATAAGCCCGGACCGCCGAACTGGAGCGTATCCTGTCCGGCCGGATGCCGTGTTGTTCGAGCCATTTCCCCATCAGCGGGGCGTCCGTCTTGCCCCGGTCATTGAGGGGGCGCTCCCGATCCGAGAGGCCGGGTTCTTTATGGCTCGATTTGGCGTGTCTTACGATGTAGAGCGTTCTCATGGTCATTGTTATAGGGGATGGGTAATTCGATTTCAGTCTTCTTTATGAGCCATTGTGATCCTGTCTGTAAATTTC
>CAYVSK010000023.1:4765-16671 GCA_964453635.1 uncultured Weeksellaceae bacterium
TCGATGTCGATCGCCCTTTTTATCATAAAATTTTGGAAGTTAAGATCCAAATTTTATAGGTTATAGTGCAGGGAAAGGGCCTTCGGTGGGTCCCCGGATCCCAGGGTGGATCGATCAGCGCCCCCCACGCCACTGTGCCATCACCACAGCCGCGGCCACCGAAGCGTTCAGGGATTCTGCCTGCCCGAAACGGGGGATGGATACCTGCTGATCCGCCATTCCGGCTACCTCATCCGGTAAACCCGCCCCCTCGTTCCCCAGTATGAAACAGCACATGGCCTGGGATAGCGCATCGGTCTTAAAAAGGGATTCTCCATCCTTGGTCAGGGCGATCACCCTTCCGCCCTGTTCCCGGTAACGCTCCAAGATTGTTCCGGCATCGTTGCATACGAGCTTCATGTGGAAGAGGGACCCCATAGAGCCACGGACGACCTTGGGATTAAAGGGGTCGACCGTATCCGGGGCATAAGCGATAAAGGGCATCCCGAAATGATCGGCCGTTCGGATGATGGTGCCCAGGTTCCCCGGGTCCTGAATACCGTGAAGAAAGGATATGGGGTGGTCCGTGGGGAATTCCCGGTCGGTATTCTTTTGCGGCCTTTTTACGACCGCAATGGCTTCTTGGGGAGTTTTTTGGGTGCTAATGCGCTCCAGATCCTTTTTTGTAGCTACTTTCGGTTCCGATATGAATTGATTCCAGATCCCTTGGTGCTTGTCCAGCCAACTGCTGGTGGCGATCAGGTCCGCTACGTGGAAACCGGAACCTGGTAGCGCCTCGATGACCCGCGTTCCCTCCGCTAGAAAAAGTTTCTCACGTTCTCGGTATTTTTTTTGATGGAGCGCCCGGTAATACTTGATGGTTTTGCTCGAGGGCATGGGGTGCATGATGGGAGGAGATAAAGCCCTGTTGATGGGTTGTGAAATTAAAAAAGCTGCATGAATATCGTATCCTACAAAGCGCTCCCTACTACTTAGACGCCATGTCTGGAATGTTTGACCATCGAACCATTATTACAGTCCTTTTGCTGGCAGGGGCCCTGTTCTTCACTGGCTGTGATCCGGCCCGGCGCCTTTCGGACGGGGAATACCTTCTTGACCAGAACCACATCGAACGCCCGTCCAAAGACTCTCATACGGTCGACAAAGGAGGGCTCCGTCGCATCATCAAGCAGGAACCCAACCGGCGGATCTTTTGGGTTCGCTTCCACCTTGCCGTACACAATCTTGCCAACAACGGGAACGATTCCTCTGCTGTACGGCAATGGTTCATGGAATCGGTGGGAGAAGCGCCGGTCGTCTATGATTCTACCCTTGCGGAACGGAGTGCGAAAGAGATGGCGCTCTATCTCCGGAAAAAGGGATATTTCCATGGAACGGTGGAGGATTCGGTCGTTCTGAATGAGAAGAAGCAAAGGGCCGAGGTCTTTTACAAGGTAAAACACAAGCAGCCCTACACGATCCGCGATTACAACATCAAGGTCGACAATCCGGAACTGAAGCATTACTTGGTAAAAGCTGATTCACAGCGGGTCATCAAGGAGGGTGATCACTTTGACACGGAGGCCCTGAACAAGGAACGGGAGCGGATCACAGAGTTTTTGAGGTATCGCGGATATTATGCCTTCAATAAGGAGTACATCCGTTTCAAGGTGGATAGTTCGGTCGGGAAGCGGAAGGTAGACATCGATCTGCGGGTGGCTTCCCGGAGGGTCAATCCCCGCGAAAGGCCTGATACGGTCGTTAAACGGCCCCACAAAAAGTTCCACATCGACGATGTCTATATCAACACTGCTTATTATCCGGTTCGCAAAGGACCCGATACCATTCCGCTCGATACCCTGACCATGCCCGCGGGTTATCACGTCCTGTACCGGGGCAGGCTGCGCTTCGATCCAGACCTGATGGTGCAGTCCGTTTTCATCCGACCCGATCATGTGTACCGGAACGAGCACGAGGAAATGACCTACCGACGTTTCGCTGACCTGCGGATCTTCCGTTCCGTGAACATCCGCTTTCTGGAATCCAAAGAAGATACCGGCAATACCCGGCTGGATTGCAGGATCCTGCTTACGCCGGCCAAAACACAAAGTTTCTCGATCGAGTCCAGCGGGACCAATCGAGGCGGGAACCTCGGCGTTTCCGGGAGTATGAGTTACAGTAACCGCAATATGTTCCAGGGAGCCGAAACCTTCAATATTACCCTGAACGGGGGCTTCGAGTCCCAAAAGCTCCTGACCTCAGAAGAAGAAAGGAGTGTGGTGGGGGGGCTTGGCCTGAATACCATCGAGGTGGGTGGGGAATTGTCCGTTGATTTCCCGAAATTCCTTTTGCCAGTGAATCCGCGAAAATTCAGCCGCTCCTCGAACGTGAGCACCAAACTTTCCGGGTCCCTGGATTTTCAAAGCAGGCCGGATTACGAACGGTCCATCACAGAGTTCAAAATGGCCTATAGCTGGCGTGAGACGGTAATAAAAAGACATATGATCCACCCGATCGAGCTCAGCAGCATCAAAGTGACCAAGAGCCGGGCCTTCGCGAAGCAGCTCGATGAGCTGAACGACCGGGTCCTCCTGAGCAGTTTTCGGGACCATCTGATCGCCGGGACGGGCTATACCTTTATTCTAAACGATCAGCAGGAAAAGGAGCAGAAGAATATTTTCTATTACAAGGGCAATGCCGATTTTGCTGGAAATCTCCTGCGGGGCATGCACAAAACCTTTGATGCCCCTTCGGATGAGCGGGGTAGTTTCCGGCTCTTCAACATCCGCTATGCTCAATTCCTGCGGGCCGACCACGATCTTCGCTACTATCGGACCCTCAACAGTAAGAGTCAGTTGGCCTATCGTTTGACGGGCGGTGTGGGGTTTCCGTATGGGAATCTCGACGTGTTGCCGTTTGAAAAAAGTTTTTTCGTGGGAGGTTCGAACAGTATGCGGGCCTGGCAGGCCCGTACACTGGGGCCGGGTTCCTTTACCGACCTGTCCGACAGGTTGCGTTTCGATCGTATTGGGGATATCCGGATCGAGACGAACCTGGAATATCGCTTCGAGCTGCTTCCTGTGCTTGAAGGGGCCCTTTTTCTGGACGCCGGGAATATCTGGAAACTCGAGGGGAATGAAGTCCGTCCCGAGGGTGTGATCACGGCGGACTTTTACAAGGAGGTAGCTGTGGGGACTGGCCTGGGCATGCGCGTCAACCTGGATTTTTTCATTATCCGGCTCGATCTCGGGGTCGGTGTGCGGGATCCCGCCTTGCCGGAAGGGGAAAGATGGGTCTTCGACGACAAGGACCAGTATCACGAGCGCCTTCGGGAATATGTTGAAGAGACCGGGGGAGAAGCGGGTCGTCGCTATTCACCTCCCGTGAATCTGAACATCGGGATCGGTTATCCTTTCTGAAGAGTTTTTTAGCTTTGTTGGAACAGAGGGAAGAAAGGCATTCAGTTATTTCAAAAAAGCGATCATGGAACAGGTGAAGAACAAGACTGGTTCGGCTTATGAACGGGTGGTCGAGATCCTCGGGGACGATCCTGAAGGATTGCTCAGCCACGAGTCCCGGACCATCGATAGGGATTATCTATGGCAACCCGGCCCCGATTTCCTCGACCGGGTGGTCGGGGATTCTGACCGGAACAATCAAGTGTTGCGAAGCCTGGCTCAGATCTATGAGAACGGACGCCTGGGCGGTACCGGCTATCTTTCGATATTGCCAGTGGACCAGGGCGTTGAGCATTCCGGCGGGGCTTCCTTTGCGCCCAACCCTGCCTATTTCGACCCCGAAAATCTCGTTAAGCTGGCGCTCGAAGGACAATGCAATGCGGTGGCCTCCACTTTCGGAGTGTTGTCGGCTTGTTCCAGAAAATATGCGCACAAGATCCCCTTCATTGTTAAACTCAACCATAACGAGTTGCTCACCTATCCCAATACCCACGATCAGGTGCTCTTCGGGACGGTCGAGGAGGCCTGGAGGCTCGGGGCTGTGGCTGTCGGGGCCACGATCTATTTCGGTTCGGAGGAATCGAACCGGCAGATCGTGGAAGTGGCAAAGGCCTTTGAAAAGGCGCACGAGCTCGGAATGGCCACGATCCTGTGGTGCTACTTGAGGAACCCGGCCTTCAAGACCGATTCGGGTGACCATCACAACGCCGCCGATCTTACGGGCCAGGCCAATCACCTCGGGGTGACGATCAAGGCCGACATCATCAAACAGAAACTGCCCAAAACGAACGGGGGCTACACCGACCTTAAGTTCGGAAAGACGAACGACAAGGTCTATTCGGATCTGACCAGCGATCATCCCATTGACCTTTGTCGCTATCAGGTGGCCAATTGTTACATGGGCCGGTCCGGCCTGATCAATTCCGGCGGTGCCTCAGGTGGGGAGAGTGATCTTCAGGAGGTCGTTAAGACCGCTGTGATCAACAAACGGGCCGGTGGTCAGGGCCTTATTACCGGAAGAAAGGCCTTTCAGCGTCCCATGGAGGACGGTGTTAAGCTGTTGAGCGCTTTGCAGGACGTTTATCTTGCGGATGAGATCGGCTTGGCCTGACCCTGTTCAAGGATCTTCTTGGTCATCGGAGCCGGGAACTAAAGCGTTTTTTGTAGCCGGGAAGAATCATGAGTGAATGAGTTGGTTCAGACGCATAAGGGAGGGGATCACCACCTCCACGAGCAACAAGAAGGAGACACCTCAGGGGTTGTGGTACAAGTGTCCCGGTTGCAAGCATGTGATGCCCAGCGAGGATCACATCAAGGCTTTCGGGGTATGTGAGAGTTGCGGCTACCATGAGCGGATCGGGGCTTACCGCTACCTGGAGATGTTGATGGATGAGGGGGATTACAAGGAGTTCAATCAGAAAATGGTCTCTGCCGATCCCCTCGAATTCGAGGATACCAAGAAATACAAGGAACGGCTCAAAAAAACGCGCAAAGACACCGGGCTCTACGAAGCCATCGTTACTGCCTCCGGCCGTTTGAACGGAGAAAATGTGGTGATCGGGGCCATGGATTTCCGCTTCATAGGAGGTTCCATGGGGTCTGTCGTGGGAGAGAAGGTCGCCAAGGCGGTCGATCAGTCCATCCGGACCGGCTCTCCCCTCATCATTATCTCCAAGTCGGGTGGAGCCCGGATGATGGAGGCTGGCTTTTCGCTCATGCAAATGGCTAAGACCGCTGCCAAGCTCACACAACTCCAAAAGCACAAGTTGCCTTATATATCCGTTATGACGGACCCCACGACCGGTGGCGTGACCGCATCCTTTGCCATGCTGGGCGACATGAACCTGGCCGAGCCGGAGGCCCTGATCGGTTTCGCTGGCCCACGTGTTATAAAAGAGACCATGGGGCAGGACTTGCCGGAAGGGTTCCAACGTTCCGAATTCCTGCTGGAACACGGCTTTCTTGATATGATCGTCAAGCGGAATGAATTAAAGGACCGTTTGTCCCAGATCCTTACCATGTTGCGGAATTGATGGAATGTTGGGGATGACCAGTACCTGGTTCCCATTCATTCCCGACCAACGAAAAAAGATCCCCTTTTCATTTCCAAAGTGGATCGATTATTTTTGCACCCCCCTGAAGAGGGGTAAAAGAACGCGAGAAAAGAACGTCCATGCTGGATACAGAGACCAAAAAAGAGATCTTCAAGCAATACGGGGAGTCCGAGAACGACACCGGAAGTCCCGAAGCCCAGATCGCCTTGTTCACCCGTCGCATTTCGGATCTTACCGAACATCTTAAACGGCACAAAAAGGATTTCAACACCCAACGTTCGCTCCTTAAACTGGTCGGCAAACGCAGGCGCTTGTTGGATTATCTGAAGGACAACGACATTCAGCGTTACCGGAACATTGTGAAAGCGCTTAAGCTGCGGAAGTGATCATGGATGGCTCAGCGACCAACATTGGCACTTTCCGAGCGATCGAACGGATCGGTTTTTAAAAAACTGGAGGGGCGGTCACTGGAATCGCCCTTTTTTGTTTTGTGCCTATATTTTGGCCGTATTATCGGGAAAAGTTGAAAATTTAAGGATCGCAGAACGACAACAGACAATAACAGGTTATGAGTAAAGAAGCACTGACCAAAACGATCGAATGCAAAGAGGACCAGCCCATCACCATTGAGACCGGACGGCTTGCCAAACAAGCCGACGGGTCCGTTGTGGTCCGCATGGGCAATACCATGTTGCTGGCCACGGTCGTTTCCCAGAAAGAGGCCAAGGATATGCCCTTTTTCCCCCTTACGGTGGAATACAAAGAAAAATTCGCTTCCTCGGGTAAATTCCCCGGTGGTTTCATCAAAAGGGAAGCTCGACCAACGGAACACGAGATCCTGACGAGCCGCTTGGTCGACCGGGCCCTGCGCCCCCTTTTCCCGGATGATTATTTCTCAGAGACCCAAGTCCTCATTTCTTTGATATCGGGAGATAAAAACCAACTGCCGGATTCTCTTGCCTGTCTTGCTGCATCGTCGGCCATTATGGTCTCTGATATCCCCTTTGGGGGGCCCGTTTCCGAAGTCCGTGTGGCAAGGATCAATGGCGAGTTCCATGTCAACCCCACCCTGGATGCGCTTGAAAACGCGGATATCGACATTATGGTCGGCGGTACCAAGGACAATGTTCTGATGGTGGAAGGGGAGATGAAAGAAGTTCCTGAAACGGATATGATGGCCGCCATTGCAAGGGCGCATGAATCGATCAAAGCCCACTGTGAGGTCCAGGAGGAACTGGCCAGGGAGGCGGGTCCCGCGGAAAGACGGACTTACGATCACGTGGTGAAGGATGAAGCGCTTTACGATCGGGTCCATGAAGCCACTTTTGAAAAGTGCAAGGCCGTGGCCCGCAAAGGCATCCCGGATAAAAAGGAACGGAGTGAGGCCCTTGATGCGGTTCGCGACGAATTCATCGAAGGAATGTCCGATGAGGAGAAAGAGGAAAAGGAAGGCCTTGCCAAGAAATATTTCGAGAGTGTCCAGAAAGAAGCGATCCGGACAGTGATCCTCAAGGAAGGGCTTCGTCCCGATGGTCGCTCGGCCACGGACATTCGTCAGATCTGGTCGGAGGTGGATTATCTGCCCGGGACCCACGGCTCATCCATCTTTACCCGGGGTGAGACCCAGTCCCTCACAACGCTGACGGTAGGCACCCGTTTGGATGAACAGACCATTGACGGGGCCATTCTCTCCGGTTCCGAATCCTTCCTCCTTCATTACAATTTCCCTCCCTTCTGCACGGGAGAGGCCAAGCCCCTTCGGGGAACGAGCCGCCGGGAGGTCGGGCATGGCAACCTCGCCCAAAGGGCTTTGCGACCCGTTCTTCCGCCAATGGACACGACGCCATATACCATTCGTCTGGTATCTGATATACTCGAGTCCAACGGTTCCTCCTCCATGGCCACGGTATGTGCTGGCAGCCTGGCCCTGATGGATGCCGGGGTTCAGGTTAACAAACCGGTCTCCGGAATCGCGATGGGCCTGATCTCGGATGGTACCGATTCCGTGGTCCTTTCTGATATCCTCGGCGATGAGGATCATCTTGGTGACATGGATTTCAAGGTCACCGGGACCAAGGACGGGATCACGGCTTGTCAGATGGATATTAAGATGGAGGGGCTTTCCAATGAACTGATGGAAAAAGCCCTCCATCAGGCCAGGGAGGGTCGTCTTCACATTCTCTCGGAGATGGCACACACCATTTCCGAGCCGCGTCCTGATTTCAAGGAGCACGCTCCGCGGATCATTTCTCTCGAGGTGCCCTCGGATTCCATTGGTGAGATCATCGGCCCCGGTGGTAAGGTGATCCAGGAATTGCAGGCGCAGACCAGTACGACCATCACCGTTGATGAAAGCAACGGGGTAGGGAAAGTCGAGGTCTCTTCGGACGACAAGAACTCGATCGATGAGGCCATCAAAAAGATCAAAGAGATCGCCTTTCCCCCGACCGTGGAAGAGGGTGAGGAATACGAAGGAAAGGTCAAAAGCATCATGCCGTATGGCGCCTTTGTGGAGTTGATTCCCAATACCGATGGCCTGCTTCATATTTCCGAGATCGATTGGGAGCGGATCGATAAGGTGGAGGACGTATTGCAGGAAGGGGATAACGTAAAGGTGAAGGTCAAGGGGAAAGATCCCAAGACCGGCAAGATCAGCCTTTCCAGAAAGGTGTTGCTTCCCAAGCCCGAGAACAAACAAGACTGACCCACCTTTAATAAAGCGGGCACCGCAGTAACCCGCCCTTGGTCAAGGTTTTCAGGTCCGCTTGGTCGCCGACGGGAGCGGATCCTTAGATTCGTGCGTGTCGATGGTGGCCCTTCTTCAAAAAGAGATCCGCAGCTTTCTTAGTTCCCTGATCGGGTACATTGTGGTTACGGTATTCCTGCTCCTGGTGGGGCTCTTTCTTTGGGTCTTCCCCACGGAGTTCAATATTCTGAACCAGGGATACGCCACCCTTGAATCCCTTTTCCTCCTGGCCCCCTGGGTCTTTATGTTCCTGATCCCGGCCATTACCATGCGCTCCTTCAGCGAGGAGAAACGCACGGGGACCATCGAATTGCTCCTGACCAAGCCCCTGACCGACATGGAGATCATCATGGCCAAGTACCTGGCCGGTCTGGTCCTGGTGATCATATCCATCGTGCCGACCTTCCTTTATTACGGCGTTATCTATTATATGGGAAATCCGGTAGGCAATATTGATTCCGCAGGGACCTGGGGTTCCTATATCGGTCTTCTTTTTCTCGGTGCGGGTTTTGTTTCCATTGGCATCTTTTCCTCCTCCATTTCGCGCAATCAGGTCGTCGCCTTTATCGTGTCGGTCTTTTTGTGTTTTTTCTGCTACACAGGTTTCAACGCCATAGGCTCCTTCGAGCTTTTCGGTACCTATGATCAGCTGGTCCTCAACCTCGGCATCAATGAACACTACCGGTCCCTTAGCAGGGGGGTTCTGGACACCCGTGATATCTTGTATTTCGTTAGCCTTAGCACGGTCTTTATCCTTTTAACGCGCACGGTCCTTCAGAGTCGTCAGTGGTGAGATGAGCAAGCGGAAACAGGACATATTGACCCTTGTTCTGAGCCTGCTGATCGTGTTGCTGGTCAATTACATCGGTTCTTACGTCTTCACCCGTTTCGACCTCACGGCCAACAACCGCTACACCCTGAGCGAAGAGACCATCGAACAGGTGGAGGACCTCGAGGACATCGTTTATTTCAAGGTCTATCTTGAGGGAGATTTTCCGGCTGACATTGAAAGGTTGCGGGATGCCACCAAACAACTGCTCGACGACCTCCGGGCCTATCAAGCGGATAACATCCAATACGAGTTCATCAACCCCTCTTCTGCCACTGACCGGCAAAAGCGGAAGGAACAGTACGAACGTTTGCGGGAAAAGGGTTTGGAGCCCACGGTCCTTCCGATCCGGACAAAGTCGAGCCGCGAGGAAAAGATCATCTTTCCGGGTGCCATGGTTAGTTACAAGGGAAATGAAGTGGCGCTCCAATTGCTGAAAAGCCAGAACAGGGCCCCCACCTCGAAGATGATCGGGAACTCCATCGATAATCTGGAATACGAGATCGCCAATGCCATTCGGCGTGTCACTCGGGATCAAAAGCCAAGGATCGCGTTCATTGAGGGGCACGGGGAACTGGCGCACAAGTACGTGGCCGATTTTGCCCAAACCCTTGAGGAACAGTATGCCGTGGATCGCGTGGAGCTGAAGGGGCAATTGGGCGCCCTGAAGGGATACGATGGCGCGGTCGTGGCCAAACCCCGGTCAAAATTCTCAACAGGGGATAAGTTCATTCTCGATCAGTTCATTATGCGGGGTGGCCGGGTGATGTGGTTGGTGGATCCCATGCGGGTGTCAACGGACAGTCTGAAGAAAAAGGAGACCACCATGGCCCTGCCCCAGGAGCTGGACCTTTCCGATCAGCTTTTCAAATATGGCGTACGGCTGAACAAGAATCTGCTTTTGGACCAGGTCTGTGGAAAGATCGCCATTTTTACCGGAAAGTTCGGTGGGAGTCCACAAAGTGAGCTTTTCCCGTGGTATTTCTATCCAACGACCATCTCCCGGAAGGGACATCCCGTTTCCACGGGGATCGATCCGGTGCGTTTTCGCTACGTGAGTAGTTTGGATACGGTGGGGGCCTCGGGCATCGAGAAGTCCATCGTGATGGAAACATCGGATAAGACCAGGGTCCTGAAGGCCCCTGCCCGGGTGGGCTTGGGTATCGTTCGGAACAAACCCGACTTCACCCGGAACAATTCCCCGCATCAACCTGTTGCGGTGATGCTGGAGGGGCGTTTCGAGTCCTTCTTCAAGGGGCGGCTCGCTCCCAAGAACGAGAAGGGAGCTGATTATCCCCTGGTCGAGAAGGGAAAGCCGAGCAAGATGATGGTGGTATCGGACGGGGATGTGATCCGCAACCGGGTGGACGAGCGATCGGGCAAGTTCTATAAGCTTGGTTTCAGTCGCTACGCTGGAAAGCGGATCTATGGGAACAAGGATTTTCTGATCAATTCCATGAATTATCTCATGGGCGATGCCGGTTTGATCGATGTCCGGTCCCGCGACATCACCCTCCGTAAGCTCGATTCCGATAAAGCCGATGACCGGCGCTACTTCTGGCAGGTTACCAACGTGGTGTTGCCCGTTGTGCTCGTGTTGCTTTTCGGATTTCTGCAGTTCATGTTGCGGAAGCGGAAATATGCTGTGAAAAGCTCGGCGATGGAATAGGGCGGACAAAGGAAGGTTGAGCGGAAATGAAAAAGATCTGGATCTTACTTATAGCCGGGGTCGTACTCGGAGCGGTCGCGCTCTACATCAACAGCACGCGTTCAAATTCGACCATCGACCGTACCCTGAGCGATTTCTCTATTGAGCGCACCGAGGCCATTGACAAGATCTTCATTGCTGATCAGAGCGGGGACCGCATCCTTTTGGAGAAGCAGCCGAACGGTACCTGGCAGCTCAACGGTGAATTCCGGGCCAAGGACAATTCGGTAGAACTTCTGCTCAACACCTTTAAGCATATCGAGGTCAAGCGACCTGTGCCTCGCTCTAAACGGGAGACCGTGATTCGGAACATCGCCACCAAGAACCGGAAAGTTGAAGTATACAAGGGCGGGGATGAGCCGGCAAAGACCTATTATTTGGGTACACCGACGAAAGCGCATAACGGGACTTATATGCTCCTTGAGATCCCGGGTTCCGGGCGCTCGGATGTTCCTTATGTGGTCCATATCCCCGGGGAGCAAGGGTTTTTGAATCCCCGTTTCTTCATGAGCGAAAAGGAGTGGCGTTATACTGGTGTTTATGGACTCGATCCGCGGGAGATCCAAAGCATCGAGGTGATCCATCACCTTGAACCGCGGAAGTCTTTTCGTCTGGAATACGGGGGCGGCAATGATATCACCATTTTTTCCAGACAAAGCGGAGAACCGGTCACCATCTTTGATACGCTTCACGTAAAGGATTTCATGCACTATTTCGAAAAGGTCCACGTGGAGACCTACGATCATGGCCTGGATTCTGTAAAGGTGGACTCCATTGTGAATTCGGGTCCCATTTATACCGTCCGGGTCACGGATACCACCGGCTCCGAGACCTCCGTCCAGGCCTTTAAAAAGGCTGCTCCGAAAACGCAACAGAAGGTGGACGGAAGGCAGCAAATGGTGGAAGCGGATCTGAACCGGATGTATGCTCTGGTCAACGGTGAGCGCTTCGCCGTGATCCAGAATTTCGTTTTCGACCGGATATTCAAGGGGTTGCCGGACTTTCAGAAAAAGGAGCATTATGAGCGGCCGGGGCGTTACATCAAGCGCAAGAAGCCCGGCAGGTCTCCCGGAAAGAGGAAGGATAGCGCCGAGCCCATTCCTTGAATCAAACGGATATAAAGCCCTCCATC
>CAYVSK010000023.1:16681-32323 GCA_964453635.1 uncultured Weeksellaceae bacterium
ATCAGGCTCGAGTTATTAACAATTATCTTGCTAAGAGGCAGTATTTTGTGTCGTTATAAACAAGCTGTGGAAAAATTTGCTCCCCGTTGATCCTTTCTATTCAAGGAAAGGCCTGCCGATCCCACTAATTTTGTTCGAAAGATCCTTCACGGATCCCAAATCGGACAAGTAATGGCAGAAGAAAACGTTCAGACCAAGACCCTTCAGTTCAATGTCTCGAGTTCCGGATTGCTCAAGAAACTTCAATCCATCGGAGGCGTTCTGAGCTCGAACAACAGCCTTCCCATCCTCGACAATTTTCTCTTCACCATAAAAGGGGATGGGATCACGATCGCGGGCTCCGACCTTGAGACCACGATGACCGCCCAAGTGGAGGCGGAAGCAAAAGAAGAGGGGCAGGTAGCCATCCCCGCCAAACTCCTCCTGGATACGCTGAAGACATTCCCGGAACAGCCCCTGACCTTCAACATCAACATGGAGACCTTTGCTGTGGAGATATCGTCCGAACAAGGGCGTTATAAGCTAACGGGCCACAATCCGGAAGAATTCCCCAAAATGCCCGAGCTGGAGGCCACTTCCAGGGTGGAGGTCTCCGCTGAGGTCCTTTCCAAGGCCATGGAATTGACCATTTTTGCCACGGCCAATGATGAAATGCGGCCGGTCATGTCCGGTGTTTATTGCGAGATGAGCCCGGAACAGATGAACTTTGTGGCAACCGATGGCCACAAGCTGGTCAAATATACCCGGAAAGATGCCAAAGCGGAAAGCGAGACCTCCATCAATCTTCCCCGGAAGGCCTTGGAGTTGCTTAAACAGGTGCTCTCGGGGCGGGATGATACCGTATCCGTGGAGTTCAACGATTCCAATGCCCATTTCTCCTTCGGGGAGTTCACCCTCGTGTGCCGTTTGATCGAGGGCAATTATCCGAATTACCGGGCCGTCATTCCCGATGAGAACCCGAACCGCTTGGTTATTGAAAAGCAGTCTTTGCTGAACTCGCTGCGACGGGTCTCGATCTTTTCCAACAAGACCACCCACCAGGTGAAGTTCAAGCTAACGGGCACGGAGCTCCAGATCTCTGCGGAGGACCTCGATTTTGCCAATGAAGCGAATGAGCGTCTCACCTGCCAATACGAAGGGGAGGACATGGAGATCGGCTTCAATGCTCAATTCCTGATCGGGATGCTGAACAATCTTCCCTCGAAGGAGGTCCGAATGGAGATGAGCGCCCCCAATCGGGCTGGTCTGATCTACCCCAATGATAAGGAGGATGAGCAGGAGGATATCCTGATGCTCGTGATGCCCGTTATGCTGAATGAATGAGGGGGCGTAAGCCAAGCCGCTCTACCCGTAATAAGGATGGGGAGCTTTGCCTTGCCTTCGTTCAGGCTCGGCCCCAAACATCTTCCTTATCCTTCCTCTACCTGTAAGAGAAGGGGTCAAAAGGAATGAAGAACGGTAGAAATGCTGGGAACTTAAATGGACGGGCTTACTTCTTCTTCGCCCCTTCTTCCTCCACCACCTCGATGGTGATCGTTTGCTTGACATCCTTGTGGAACTCGACCTCGGCCTCGTATTGCCCCACGTGTTTGATGGGTTCTTCCTGGTTGAGCTTGATGTTCTTGCGGTCCACCTTATAGCCGAGTTTTTTGAGTTCATCGGCCACCTGGATGTTGTTGACGGAGCCGAAGATCTTGCCTTGTTCGCCGACCTTGGTGGGGATCTTGACCACGCTGTCCTTGAGTTCCTGGGCCCACTGCTGGGCTTGCTCTTTGAGTTTTTCCTCCTTGTGGGCTTGTTGGCGCAGGGTCTCGTTCCGCATCTTTTTCTGGGCGTCCGTTGCTGTCACGGCAATCCCCTGCGGGATCAAATAGTTCCGGGCGTAACCGTCCTTCACCTTCACGAGGTCATTTCTTTGCCCGAGCTTGTCCTTGTCCTTTAAAAGAATGACTTCCATCCTTTTCGCTTATTTTAATAGGTCCGTATCGTAAGGAAGGAGGGCCAGGTGCCGGGCACGTTTAACGGCCTGGGCCACTCTGCGCTGGTACTTGGTGGATGTGCCCGTGATCCGCTTCGGGAGGATCTTGCCTTGTTCGTTGACCAGCTTGAGGAGATATTTGGGGTCCTTGTAGTCGATGAATTTGATGCCGGCCTTGCGGAAACGGCAATATTTCTCCTGCTTGGTCTCAATGTTAATGGGTGTGAGATATCGGATCTCTGAGTTGTTATCGGCCATGGATCGATCTTATTTATCGAGCAACTTTCTCTTTGTCTCCTGAATCCTTTTTCTGCTGCATCCGCTGACGGCGATTTTCGGCGTATTCGATGTGGTGTTTGTCCATTTTCACCGTCAGGAAGCGAATGACCCGTGCGTCGCGTCGCATCATTCTTTCAAAGGGGTCGATGATCTTGTTTCCGTCCCCCTCGAACTCGAGCAGGTGGTAAAAACCCGTGCTTTTCTTTTGGATGGGATAGGCCAATTTCTTCAGCCCCCATTTTTCCTCGTGATGCACAGTGGCATCCTGTTCTTTCAGGAAATCCTTGAACTCCTTGACCGCTTCGTCGTTCTGGTCCTCGTTCAGGACCGGGGTCAGGATAAATACGACCTCATACCGGTTTTTCGCCATACTTCTATATTTAAGGGAACGCGAATATAAAATTTTTGACCCGCCCTGTCACCGATCCCTTATTTTTGTGGGAAGACCTTCAAATGCCTGCCTGAACCATGGGAGACTTCGTCGTTTCGGCCCTCAAATATCGCCCCGACACCTTCGATACCGTCGTGGGTCAGGAATCCATCACGAGCACATTGCGCAACGCGATCCGGAACGAAAAACTGGCCCAGGCCTTTCTGTTCTGTGGTCCGCGCGGGGTGGGAAAGACCACTTGTGCCCGGATCCTTGCGCGCACCGTTAATTGCCGGAACCTCGATGAAAAGGTTGAACCCTGCGGTAATTGTGATTCTTGTCGCTCCTATGCCGAAGGGCATTCCCTGAATATTCACGAGCTCGATGCGGCCTCCAACAACACGGTGGATGACATCCGGAACCTCATTGATCAGGTCAGGCTGGCGCCTCAAATGGGTTCGAAGAAGGTCTACATCATCGACGAGGTGCATATGCTCTCTCAGTCGGCCTTCAACGCTTTTTTGAAGACCCTCGAGGAGCCTCCTGAACACGCGATTTTCATCCTGGCCACCACCGAGAAGCACAAGGTGCTGCCGACCATTCTCTCTCGCTGCCAGATCTTCGATTTCAACAGGATCGGGATCCGTGAGATCGCCGATCACCTGGAACGGATCGCCGAAAAAGAGGGTATAGAGGCGGAACGGGAGGGGCTCAATATGATCTCTCAAAAGGCCGAAGGTGCCCTTCGGGATGCCCTCTCGATCTTCGATCAGATCGTTAGCTTTAGTGGGGGGCGCATCACGTACCGGGACGTTGTCGACAATCTCAACATCCTCGACCACGATCTCTTTTTCCGGGTCACGGATGCCATTCAGGAGGGAGATGTGGCTTCCTGCATGCTGATCCTTGACGAGGTGTTGCAGAGTGGTTTCGAGGACCGGAATTTCATTACCGGACTGGCCCAGCATTTCCGCGATATCCTGGTGTGTAAGAACGACCGTACCGCCGAATTGCTCGAGATCGGTGACCGGATCGGGGAACGATACCAGCAAGCGGCCGGTGAATTGGATGCCAGTACCCTGACCAAAGGTTTGGAACGATTGAACGAATGTGATGTCCAGTACAAGTCCAGCAAGAACACCCGCTTGTTGGTGGAGTTGACCCTCATGCAACTCTGTGGAAATGCTGAAAATGCTTTTGATAAAGGCGGTGGGACATCCGGGTCGGGCGGGCGTAGCAAGGATGAAAGACCGAAGACGGCATCCCAGGGGGGGCGATCCTCGACCCGGGAAGATACTGGAGCCCGGCCCGGATCCCAAGGACCAATACAAGATGCGGGTGAGGCCCCGGAGCATAAGGCTTCCACCATCCCGGAACAAAAGGCTTCGAGCCCGGATCAGAGCTCTGCTCAAGCGTCGAAGGAAGCGGAGGAAGAAACGGTCCAGCCGGGATCTGAAGAATCTGTCCCGGAAGGGCCCGAAAAGGAAGAGGAAAGTTCCCCGGTGGAAGGTGGTGGGGGTGAAACAACGACGTCGGGTCATGGAACGGATAAGCAGGGGGGCGATGGAAGATCGGCCTCTGATAATACCCAGGAGAAGAGAAATGACGGAGGAATGGTTGGGGATAACGAGATGGAAGGGGCTCAAGGGAAGAAACGAAGCACAACGCCGGTCGGCAAGTCCATCAAGGATTTCACTCAAAATGCCGGCGATCCGGTTGCTGAAAAGGATCCAGAGGGGGGTGAAAAGACCGCCCAGGAAGCAGGGGTTTTAAAGGGGTTGAAGGAAGATCCCTTTACCGCGGACCAATTGTTGAAAGCCTGGAACGACTACGCAGAAGGGATCCGGGAAACGGATCGGAGTCTTTATACGACCCTTACGAAGAACCCGCCCGAGCTCCTGGAGGATCATCAGGTGGCGCTCCTGGTCGACAACCAGGTCCAGATCAGAAGGCTGGACAAGAACAAGCGGGAACTCTTGGCCTATCTACGGGAGACCTTGCAAAACGATCACATCGACATTGTGCCCCGTATCGATGAGAAAGGGGAGAACAAAAAGGTCTATACCGACCGGGAAAAGTTCAATTACATGGCGGAGCTGAATCCTACTCTGGAAGAGTTCAAGAAGCGCTTCAATCTTGATATTGAATTTTAGGAAGGAAGCGTTCCCTTAGGCTTTCGCGTTTATTCATTCACTGCTTTCCATCGGGTCTCCTCAATGATCCGGTTAAAAAGGCTGTAGAGGCGTTTTAGTTTGTCCGGCCCGGCCATGCGATCGTATACGTAGTGGTGTTTCTTGTTAAAGCGGAGCACGGTTTGCCGTGAGGGTATGTCGGTATGTTTATCGTCGTATTTTTTCTCCAGCTCAAAGAATCCGATGCTGTCTGCTACGTGTCGTATCCTTTCCAGCGTCTTTTCGGATACTTTCCCTTTGAATTCTCCGATCCGGTCCACGAATTTTTTGCCTTTGTAATGGGCCTGGCCGGTCTTGAAAATGGTCAGCGTATCGGTCGGGCATTTCCCGTAACAGGGGGTTCGCTCGTAACGGGCCAGGATGGTCTTCGGGCCCGATGTCCTTGTCCCGGGATCTTCCTCATCCATTTGGTCCTTTTGGGCACTATCGAGTTTTAGTTTTTTAATATCGAGATCGGCCTTTTTCTGAGCCCGGTCATCGTTCACATCCTGCTTTTGCTTCTCGTTGCTTTCCGCCTCATTCTGTTCCGTGCTGGGTTCTGAGGAAGAACATCCGGCGAAGATGAGGAGCATTCCGAGGATCAGGCCCGGGTGGGACATCAAGCGTTTTAATATCCGATCCTTGAGAAGTTCCTGCAATTTTCCGCTCGGGGGATGGGAAGATCGGTCCTGTGTTTCGTGGGATCTTTTCTGGAATGGCATAAGGGTCGTATAGGGTCGGTGGTCAGGGTTATTTGGGGGGCTTGTAGCCTTTTTTCTTGGCCATTTCCTCCATCCGTTTCTGAAAATTCGATTTTTTCGCCTTGGCGGGTTTTTTCTTGTTCTCCTGCAATTGTTTGTGGATGGCGTCCTCGTCGATCACCAGCTTTTTGATCATCAGCATCTGGAGCATGGAAATGACGTTGGCCGAGAAGTAATAATAGCTGAGGGCCGCGGAAAAGCTGTTGAAGATGAAGAGGATCATAATGGGGAATATGTACATCATGACCTTCATCTGGGGCATCTGGGCCGAACCGCCGCCACCACCCATCTGATCGCTGTTCAACCGGGTGTAAAGCATGGTAGAAAGGAACATGAGCAGGGTGAAGAGGCTCACGTGGTCTCCATAGAAGGGGATCGAAAAGGGAAGCTCGAGGATCGAATCGTAGGTGGAGAGGTCATCCGCCCAGAGGAAACTTTCCTGGCGAAGTTCGATCGAAGCCGGAAAAAAGCGGTACATGGCAATGAGAATGGGCAATTGGATGAGCATGGGTACACAGCCGGCCATGGGGTTTACCCCGGCTTGTTTGTAAAGGTTCATGACCGCTTGCTGTTTTTTCATGGGGTCTTGCTCGTTCTCGTACTTCTTGTTTAGCTCATCGATCTCTGGTTTGAGGACCTTCATCTTGGCGCTTGACTTGTAGCTCTTATAAGTGAGCGGAAGGAGGATGGTCTTGATGATGAGGGTGAGGATAAGGATGATGATCCCGTAACTCAGTTGATAGGACTCGAGAAAATTGAAGATGGGAATGATCAGGTATTTGTTGACCCAACTGAATATGCCCCAGCCAAGGTTGATGGTGTCCTCATAGTTCTTGTCGTAGGAAGCCAGGGTTTGGTAGTGGCTGGGACCAAAATAGAAATAAAGGGGATAGGAGGCGTGTTCCGTGTTGGCAAGGGGAAGGGATAGGTTGGTCTCGTAGTATTTGGTGTATTTATCGGCCTTCAGTGATTTTACAAGCACGTTGGCCCCTTTGTAGTCGAATCCCCGTTCTGAGCCGATAATGGCATTGAAGAACTGTTGTTTGAAGGCCACCCAGTCCACCTGGGCGGTCAGTTGAGCTTCTCCGTCCGAATCGGCAGAGAACCAGGTGAGCCATTCCACTTCGTTGTTGTTCACGTATTTGTAACAAAGTGTGGAGCGGCGTTTTTCGTATTGCCGGTTCTTTTCCTTGCCGGGGGATGCCATCCGCCAATTCAGCTCCATGTCCCTGCGGACTTCCTCCCCCAGACCCACGACGTTCACCGAGTGGTTCAGCTTGTAACTCCCGTCTTCCAGGGAATAGTTGAATTGTATATATTTATCGGGGTCGCTGGTTTTTAGTCGGAACCGGACCTTTCCCGGTCCTTGCCGGTCTTCGACCGACATGGAGCTGTCCAGGGCCGTAAAGTAGAGGTCTTCCGTGGACAGGAATCGTTCTTCATTGTAATTGAAGCGTAGCCCGTAACCGGAGGAATCCCCTTTGAACAAGTAGAGGGGCTGGGAATCGTAAGTTTGGTAATTCTTGAGCCTTACGGACGTGACCCGGCCTCCTTTTTGTGAGAGGGTCACTTTTATGCGGTCATTCTCCAGGGTGATCCGCCGGTCCTTCCCCTTGGCAGCGGGGGCGAAGATGCCGTATTTTTCCCGCCGTTCCTTTGCCGTGCTTTTAGGGAGCGTATCTTTCCGGGCCATCTCCCGGTCCCGGCTTTCCCTTTCGGTCGTTCGGCCGGATCGCTCCCGTTCCTGGCGATCTTCCGGGGAATAACTTTCTTCGTCCGCAGTCTCTTTCCCTTTTCTTCTTTCGTTTGTCTTGTTTGTTTCCCGTGGATCCTTTTCCGGCTCCTGGACCTGTTCCGTGGTCTTTTCCCGTTCTCTTTGTCGCTGCAGTTCTTCCGGGGAGGGCTGGTTGATAATGGAATACACCACGAATACCCCAAAGATCAGGGTGAGCCCGATCACGGTATTTTTGTCCATGCCTTTCATAAAGGAGCGCTAAGATATTTATTGAAACCGAGAAAACGAAGGGGTCATCCTTGTTTCACGGGCGCCTTGGAAGTTACAGCAGCCTTCACGAGATCAACGAAAAGGGCATGGGGTCGAGCAACGGTGCTCTTGTATTCGGGATGGAACTGGACACCGATGAACCAGGGATGGTCCTTTAGCTCCATGATCTCTACCAGCCCTGCATCCGGGTTGATACCAGCAGCGATCATGCCTTTTTCCTCGAAGCTCTTTAGGTACTCGTTATTGAATTCGAAGCGGTGACGGTGCCGTTCCTGGATCTCCTTTTTTCCATAGGCCTCGTATGTGTTCGTCCCTTCCTTGATGTGGCACCGATAGGCCCCCAAGCGCATGGTGCCGCCTTTATGGGTGATGTTCTTCTGGCTTTGCATCATGTGGATCACCGGATGTTCCGTATCAGCCGCGATCTCGGTTGAATTGCTATCTTCATAGCCCAATACATTCTGGCTGAACTCGATCATCGCACATTGCATGCCCAGGCATATCCCAAGGAAGGGGATCTTTTGTTCACGCACGTATTGAATGGCAAGCAATTTGCCTGCTATCCCCCGTTCACCGAATCCGGGGGCGACAATGACCCCGTGCAGGTCCCCCAATTTCTCCAGGTAGTTCTCCGCATCCAGTTCCTCGGAGTGGATCCAGCGAGTATGGACCCGGCACTCATTGGCAGCGCCGGCATGGTTAAGGGATTCGGCGATCGACTTATAGGCATCCTGCAGTTCGGTGTACTTCCCGATCACGCCGATCCTGACCGAATCCTTGGGGTCGCGGACCCGCTTGAGGAACTCTTTCCACCAGGAAAGGTCCGAAGGGGTATCGGAAGGAAGCTTTAGTTTGTCGAGGACCACACGGTCCAGTTTTTCTTCCTGGATCAGGAGGGGGACCTCGTAAATGTTCGATGCATTGGTTGATTCCACAACGGCCTCCCGCTCAACGTTACAGAAACGGGCGACCTTTTCGCGGATCTCGTGGTCGACGTGCCGTTCCGATCGGCATACCAGGATGTCCGGTTGAACCCCGAGCTCGAGCAAGGCTTTGACCGAGTGTTGCGTGGGCTTGGTCTTGAGTTCCTTTGCGGCTTCCAGAAAAGGGACGAGGGTGAGGTGGATGATGATCAGATCATCCCCCAGTTCCCAGCGCATTTGCCGGACCGCTTCGATGTAGGGGAGGGATTCGATGTCGCCCACCGTCCCGCCGATCTCGGTGATCACAATATCGTAAGTGCCCTTATATCCGAGAGATTTGACCGATTCCTTGATCTCGTCGGTGATGTGGGGGATCACTTGAACGGTCTTACCGAGAAAATCCCCGCGCCGTTCTTTTTCTATGACGGACTGATAGATGCGGCCGGTGGTGATGTTGTTCTCCTGGGAGGTCGGTGTGTTCAGGAAACGCTCGTAGTGGCCGAGGTCCAGGTCGGTCTCCGCCCCATCGTCGGTCACGTAACATTCCCCGTGTTCATAAGGGTTGAGGGTCCCGGGGTCGACGTTGATGTAGGGATCGAGTTTTTGGATGGTGACCGAGTAGCCTTGGCCTGCAGGAGTTTTGCGAGAGAAGCGGAAATGATGCCTTTCCCCAGGGAGGATGTGACCCCGCCGGTAACAAAAACGTATTTTGGAGCCTGTGGCATCGACGGAAGGGGTTTTGCTCAATTCGGGAGGAATCCTCTTACAAAGGTAGGAAAAAACCCCGGCGAAGGGGTGACAAGAATTCCACGAATCGGGGATCCTATTCACGATCGGGCGCTTTTTTGCTCGAGCGAGCTTGAGCAAAAAAGAAGCAAAAGGTCTTCCGGGGCCGGCACGCTTTTATAGGTAAGCTTGGGTCTTTGGGTTTCTACGAACGGAATTCCCCTGAAAAGGCTGAACAAGGTAATGAGGGCTTTTTCCGCCGGATCCTTCAGAATTTCCATTTCATGCTTACACTCGGTAGTATGGGCAACTGATTCACCCGCTTTTGTTTGACCCGGTCGAAGAAGAACACGTTGTTCCGGTCGTATGCATTTGTGACCCCGCCTTCGGCTACGATACTGGAGCGGTCGCTGATCTCAAAGGTCCGTTTGATGTTGAGGTCCAAGCGGTGGTAGGCCGGTAGTCGCCCCTTGTTGAAATCTTCGTAGGCAAAGGCCAGTTCTCCGTTCTTGTTCTTGTAATCCGTGCCGATGCCGTCCTCCTGAAAATTGATGCCTTCATATACGCCTTGTGTTCGGGTAAAGGGAAAACCCGATCCCAGGTTCCAGCGGGCGTTCAATTCCCAATTCCGCTCTTTCCCGAAGCGGTAAGTTCCGATGAGGTTCACACTGTGTCGGCGGTCGAAGACGGGATCGTATTCGCGGATCCCGTCCCAGCGCGTGGTATGCCCCAGGGAATAGACCGCCCATAGGTAGATGCTCGGGGTTTGATACTTGAGGACGACATCCACCCCCATGGCCTTGCCCTGTTCCACGATGAAATCCTTTTTCTTAATGTCAGGCACATCGCGATTCTGAGGGTTGTCCTTGAACACTTTGTTCCGGTTGAGGTTGATGAGCTGGGTAAAGTCCTTGAAATAGCCTTCCACGTTCACTTCAAGGTCCTCCAGGGGGTCTGCCTCGAATCCCAGGATGTAATGATTGGCCTTTTGAAGCGGATGGGTGATCTTCTCGGTATCCCCGTCTTTCGTCCGGATCTCATCCTGGAGGTCGTCCGGGGCGGTCAGGAAACCGGTGAAGAGATTGACGACGTCCCGGTTCGAGGTCGTGCTGAGCAAGTTCTGGGAATAGATACCGGCCGCCCCTTTGAGGCGAAAATATTCGTTCACGTTGTATTTGATCCCGAGCCTCGGCTCCGGGGACAGCTCAGAGAGTGAAGCGTAATATTGGGCCCGGAAACTCGGCTCGATCACCAGCAAACCGGCTTTGATCTTGTAGGTCACATAGGCGGCCATCTCGGTGTTGTTCTTTTCCTGGCCGATACGGCGTCCCACGGAATTAAAAAAGTTAAAATCCGTGCCGTTCCCGACCACATCGAGCCCGTATTTGAGCTCGTTATTGCCGCCCGGAAAGTATTTGAAGTCCAGGCCGAAGTTGAAGGCGTTGATGGAGCTTGTGCGTTTGTCCAGCTGGTCTTCCACACCTTTTTCTTCAAGGGATATCTCGTAATCCGAAAAGGCAAGGTTGCCCTCGATCAGGACAGGGGTCTGAGCGGGGGCGAGAACGAAATTGGTCCCACCGCCAAAGGTGTTCCAGTTGAGGTCCGATATGGATTTCCAGGTGACCTGGTCGTTAAAGGAAAAGCCGAATACGTTGAATTTGCTCCCGCCTTTCCCGTTAAAGGAGATCTTGCTGTAAACGTCGGTGAAATTGAAAGGGAGGCCGGCTGAATCGATCCCATCGATACCGGTGTAGAGGGATTTCGATGTTCGTTCAAGGTAGGAGTGTTTGGTCGAGAAAATGAAAGAAGAACCACCATCACCCGGCTTATCGGGTTTGGAAATGGGGCCTTCGATGAGGGTCTTGGCCAGGAAGGGGCTGGCGGATATTTTGCCCCCGATTTGATCCTTGGCCCCGTCGCGGGTCGTTATGTCCATTACCGACGATATCCGCCCCCCGTATTCGGCGTTAAACCCGCCGGTATGGATGTCCGCGTTCTGAATGATATCGGTATCGAAGACGGAGAAAAGGCCGATGGAGTGGAAGGGATTGTAGATGATCATATCATCGAGGAGCACCTTGTTCTGGATAGGGGAGCCGCCCCGGATGTAAAGTTGCCCGCCCTGATCACCGGTAAAAACGACACCCGGAAGGACCTGGAGGTATTGTGCGAGATCCGCCGAGCCTCCTACGGTGGGCAATTGTTCGATCTGCTTGGGGGTGATCTTCTCCACCGACATTTTCACTTGATTCTTCTTTTCATCGGCATCCCCGCTTACCACCACCTCTTCTATTTCCACCTCGGTGGGTTGGAGGTAGAGTTTTTCGTTGACGATCCCTCCTTTTTCCACCTGGACCTCTTTGCGTAGGGTGTCGTAGCCGAGGTTGGTGGTGCGTAGGGTATAGCTACCGGGGTCCACGTTGGCAATGGAGAAGTAACCGTTCTCATCGGTGGAGGCGCCTTTGGAAGTACCCTCCAGGAATACGTTTGTGAAGATCATCGGTTCCCCGGTCTTCTTATCGTAAACGAAGCCCCTGATGGTGCCTGTCTGTTGAGCAGTGGCGCCGACTCCCATCAGGATGAACAGGAAAAGGAAGAGGGAACGGTGGAGAGTGCTTCGCTGCATAGCCTTCAATGAAGGGCCGAATTTAAAGATTTTATAAAAAAGGGGTCAGGCTCCGTTGAGGATCTTCAGGACCATTTCCCGCAGCAGTTCCCCCTCCCCGGTGGACACATTGTTCCATCCCTTGGCCTTGAGGTCGTATTCGCGGAGGATGGAGAAGATATGGCGCAACCGTTTGATGGGGTAGTTCTTTGCTGCTTGCCGGTATTCCTTCACGAAGAAAGGATGCACCTTGAGCTCCGAGGCGATGGATCGCTCGTTGTTGGTCTTCAGTTGTTGCAGGAGGAGGACCTTGGTGAAGTATTTATAGAGGCTACCTACAGTTCCGGGGAGGGGGTGGCGCCTCGGATTCATGGCGAAGTGGTCGACGATCCGGAAAGCTTTTGAAGCGTCCTTGAAACTCAAGGCGTTCTGCAATTCGAAGATGTTGTGGTCCTTGCTGATCCCGATGTTCTTTTCCACCGCTTCTGCCGTGATCTCGCTGCCTTTATCGGTGACCAGCATGAGTTTTTCGAGTTCGTTGTTGACGCGGGAAAGATCATCACCGGCGTGATCGGTGAGGATCCGGGCGGTCCGGGGATCGATCCGGTACCCCCTTTTTTTACTTGGTCCTTGACCCCTTTCGGTACCTTGTACTCGCGGATCTTGTTTGCTTCCAGGGTGACCACGTGTTCACTCTTGACGAGTTTTTTCCCCCAGGCCGTTCGCTGATCCACGGTCTTGTGCTTGTGAGCCAAGACCAGAATGCTGCTTTGGACGGGGCTCTGAGCGTACCGGGCCAGGGCTTCTTTGCTTGAGAGCAGTTGAGCTTCTCTGACGATCACAACGTGGCGGGACGATATCATGGGATATCGTTTGGCGGCATCGATCACGGCGTCCTCACTGCTGTCCTTTCCGTAGAGGATGGTCTGGTCGAATTCACGTTCCGCTTCGGGCTGTAGTTCGTTGGTGAAATGTTCCAGCACCCGGTCGATGAAGTAGGGTTCCTCTCCCATGAGAAGGTATACGGGCGCATATTCGCCCTTTTTCAGGGTATCGAGGAGTTGTTGATGGTCTTTGTATACCACAGGAGTGGGGAAATTTCAGGTCACAAATTTCAAATAAATTTCAATGCCCCAACGCTGCTTGACGCCTTCCCTTATTGTGGATACCCCATGAATGGCCTATCTACAATGTGTCGTTTGGGTTGACCATTGTTCAACCCGTTCTGAGCCTCGGCCATACCCCCATCACCCATCAGCGCTGATCGTTGATCGTTCGCTGATCTCCTTCTTAAGGACCTTTTCAAGGGCTTTTGCGTCCGCTTCCGGGATCTGGCGTCCGAACCCGATCGCTTTCCCGAAATATTGAAAGCGGAGCGTTTCCCCCCCGACCACCCAAAAAGAGCTTTCCATGTGTTTGCGAAAGGAATGCTCACTGTAGCGGATCGTTTGGAGGTCCCGGATGTTTTGGATATAAAAGGGGCGTGCTTTCCCATAGCCCCTGATGTCGAATTTCAAATAGAGGCGATCCCCTTCCGTCCATATCAGCTCCTTCCCGTATAGCCGCCAAAGCAAGGCCTTACCGATGCGGACTTCATAATAAGCAAGAAAGACGAGCAGCACAAATAGCCAGATCCTTTCTTCGCCCCGATCGATCACAAAGAACTGTTGCAGAAAGAAGAGGAAACAAAGGGTAAGCGCGAACCACCAAGCGGCCAGAGCTGTTCTTTTCCATTGGGGCGATGGTTTACGGATGACCACCTTCAGGCCGTGTTCGTCCCACCAGTACCGGATAGAATTGCCAATTGAACGGGCGCTCATTTTTCGGTTTTCAAAAGATTTTCCTAATTTGGCGCGACGAAAAAAGCTATCCCGGCATGGATCTTGTTGCCTGTTTTCGTGAGAAAGGGAACGTTTAGAGCAATGCTGTGAAAGCTAAAGGAACAAAAAAAATCACGAACATGTATAGGAGCCTTATCGCCATTATGGCCCTTCTTTACTTGGGTACGGGCATAGCCAAAGGACAGCGGGAAGTGGAGTATAAGGATTACGATAAACTGCTCCTTTGGTATATCGATGAGAACTACGAAAAGGTGATCCGAAAAGGGGAAAAGATCATCGAGGACGAGCGAAAACAGCCCTTGCCTTATATCTATGTAGCCAAGGCTTATTACGAGGTATCCAAGCTACCCGAATACAAAGAAGAATATGACCGGGCTTTCAAAGAGGCCCTGAAATACGCTGGGTACTTCATTAAGCGCGACGATAAAAAGAAGTTGATCGATGACCATTCCCGTTTTTTGAACAAATTGCGGCGGGAAGCCATTGAGATCGGAAAAGTGGAGTACGAGAAAGGCGCCCGCCGTAAGCGGAATTACCGGAAATCGCGCTACTATTTCAAAAAGATCCAGCGCTTCAGCCCGAACGATCCCTCTCCGCATTTCGTGGAGGGGTTAACCTCTGTGAAACAAGGCTTGGAGCGAAGAGCCCGGCGGCCTTACCAGAAAGGGAAGGAATTGTTGAAGGCGTTGGATTCGAAAGAGGAACTCGATCCCGCCCAGAATGACCTGATGAAGTTTTGGGTCACCGAATATTCTCGACACCTGGTAGATAAGGGCAATGTGGATTCGGCCCAAAAAGTGGTCGATATCGGGAAGCGCTTATACGGTAATGACAAAGAATTTCTCCAGAGCTGTGATCGGATCCTTACCCAGTAGACCGGCCTTTTGCGATCGCCTTCCGGACAGTCCCGTGTTCTTTTAACAGATCATTGGCTGCTTCGTAAGGAAGATCGAGGGCTTCCATGACCATTCTCGTCCCCCGGTCCACGAGCTTGGTATTGCTCAATTGCATGTCCACCATTCGGTTATCCTTGACTCGTCCGAGTCTGATCATGGCCGTGGTCGAGATCATGTTGAGCACGAGTTTCTGGGCCGTACCGGCCTTCATGCGGGTGCTTCCGGTAACGAATTCGGGACCAGTGTCCACTTCGATCGGGTAGGTAGCGGTATTGGCCACCGGGCTTCCCGGATTGCTTGTGATAGCGCCCGTGATCATTCCGTGCTCACGGCATCTTTCGAGTGCTCCGACCACGTAAGGCGTGGTCCCGGAAGCTGCTATACCTGTGACCACATCATCCTGCCCCACTTCGTATTCCTGCAAGTCCTTCCAACCCTGTTCCGGGTCGTCCTCCGCGAATTCAACGGCCTTGCGGATCGCTCCATCGCCACCGGCGATAAGGGCGTTCACAAGGCCGTGGGGTATGCCATAAGTCGGGGGGCATTCCGCTGCATCGAGAATACCGAGCCGACCACTGGTCCCAGCCCCGATGTAGAAGAGGCGTCCTCCGCTCCGCATCTTATCGACAAGGGCATCAATGAAGGATCGAATGACCGGGATCCTTTCCTGGATGGCCATGGGGACCTTCCAGTCCTCCTCATTGATCCGCTGCAGGATGTCCTCGGTTTCCCGTTCTTCCAGGTCCCTGTGGGGTGAAGGGGCCTCGGTGGATGACTTTCGTCCCATGCTTCGTGAATTTCATTGATGAGGTGAACAATAATAAGAGGCTTCGCCCTTTCCCAAAAGGAAAAGTCTCTGTTCATCAAATGGTAATACTGGGGTCGGGGCGAGCCATTCTGTTAACCTTTATTTCGCAAAAAAATCCATATTTTGGTGGCCCATGAGTTTTCGCGGACATACTGTCATTTTAATGCTCCTTGTCCTGGGATCTTTTTCTTGTAAGAACCAGCAAAAAGCGTCTGAGGAAAGTGTGGATGGCCGGTCCACGAAGGATTGGTTCTATGAGGTGGTCACTGATAAGGCGTT
>CAYVSK010000024.1:0-12206 GCA_964453635.1 uncultured Weeksellaceae bacterium
GGGTACGGATGTGCTCCTTCCAATCAAGCGATTTGATATCCGCTTCGGTATAATTCTGATCCTCTGCCATAGATGCTTAAAGTTGGTATGGGGTTCCCATCACCGGTATAGAGCTGAATGGACGACCGCCTCTTACCTGTAGAATAGTCTCCTTACCCTTTTCTTATTTACGATAAATATAGGGGCCTTGTTCGGAAAAGGTGCGCGATCTTTATACATTGAATTTAAAATGGATCACATCCCCATCCTGAACAACATAATCCTTTCCCTCGAGGCGCATCTTTCCCGCATCCCGGCAAGCCTGTTCCGATCCATAGGCCACATAGTCCTCAAAACTGATCACTTCCGCCTTGATAAAGCCCCTTTGGAAGTCAGTGTGGATGGTACCTGCTGCTTCTGGTGCAGTAATGCCTTTCTGGATGGGCCAAGCCCTGACCTCTTGTTCTCCGGCCGTGAAAAAGGTCTGTAAACCGAGCAGCTCGTAAGTGGAACGGATCAATTTGTTGATCCCGGGTTCTGTTAGACCGACCTCTTCAAGGAATGCCTGCCGTTCCTCAGGAGTTTCCAGTTCGGCGATCTCAGCTTCAATAGCAGCGGCTAGCACAAGCAGCTCAGCCCCTTCTCCCTGAATGCTCTCCCGTACCCGTTCCACCTGCTCATTCCCCGCTTTTACTGAACCCTCCTCCACATTGCAGACGTAAAGGACGGGCTTATTGGTGAGCAGATGCAGGTCCCGGGTCATTTCCTCTTCCTCCTTCGTGGTCTCGACCGTCCGCGCCGATCGGCCATCTTCGAGTGCTTTCCTGTAGCGTTCGAGCAAAACAAGCTGCCGTTTTGCTTCGGGCTCTCCTGAATTTGCTCGCTTTTTTGATTTCTCAAGGCGTTGTTCGACGGTCTCGAGATCCTTCAATTGGAGTTCCGTATCAATGACCTCCTTATCCCTTACCGGATCGACCGATCCATCGACATGGGCGACATTGTCATTCACAAAGCAGCGAAGGACATGTACAATGGCATCCGATTCGCGGATGTTCACGAGGAACTGGTTGCCCTTTCCTTCTCCCTCACTGGCCCCTTTCACCAGCCCGGCAATATCATATATCTCGATGCTGGCGGGGGTCACCTTTTGGGGGTGGACCAATTCGGCCAATTTATTGAGCCGCTCATCAGGAACGATGACGGTCCCCACGTTCGGCTCGATCGTACAAAAGGGAAAATTGGCCGCCTGGGCTTTGGCGTCCGACAGACAATTGAACAAGGTGGACTTTCCCACGTTCGGTAAACCAACGATCCCGCAATTCAAGGGCATAAGTGCAGCATTTCAAGAATGAGCGCAAATATGATCAAGAAGGAAGAATGTCGAGCCACCTTACGAATTCCATCTGGTGGATCTACACGATCCGCTGAATTTATCAACAGGCCCTCTCCCAAAATTCCCATTTTGTTACTTTTGAAATATGTGTCCCGCGGAAACCACTCAATCCCCAACCCGAAGCCAAATTATTGACCAGCCGATGCCATCGATCGATGAACTAAAGGATATATGTTCCCAGGTCCGAAGGGATATCGTCCGTATGACCCACGAAGCCGGGTCCGGCCATCCGGGTGGGTCCCTGGGCTGCACGGAATTCATGACGGCCCTCTATTTCCATATTCTGAAGCATGACCCCGAACATTTCTCAATGGACGGGATCGGGGAAGACATTTTTATCCTTTCCAACGGACACATCTCTCCTGTTTGGTACAGTGTAATGGCCCGTTCGGGCTATTTCCCGCTTGAGGAACTTTCGACATTCCGGAAGATCGATTCCCGTCTTCAGGGGCATCCTGCTACAGCAGAGGGGCTTCCCGGTGTCCGGGTGGCCACGGGTTCCCTCGGGCAAGGGCTCTCCGTCGGTATCGGGAGTGCCCTGGCCAAAAAGCTGAACAATGACGATCGCCACATTTTCACCCTCCATGGTGATGGTGAACTTCAGGAGGGACAAGTCTGGGAAGCAGCCATGTGGGCGGGGAATCACGAGGTGGACAATTTGATCGCGACCATCGATTACAACGGCCGCCAGATCGATGGCGATGTGGCGGATATCAACGATCTACGGGACCTCCGTGCCAAGTGGGAAGCCTTTAATTGGCAGGTCCTGGAAATGGATGGCAGCGATCTTGAAGAAGTACTTCAAACCCTCGGACATGCACGCGCCCAGCTCGGAAAAGGGAAACCTGTCGTGATCATCATGCGCACCGAGATGGGCCAGGGCGTGGATTTCATGATGGGAACCCATAAATGGCACGGGGTCCCGCCCAACGATGAACAATTGGCCGATGCCCTGGGCCAATTGGAAGAAACGATCGGGGATTACTGAAACCCCTGGTTGGGTTCATTGCCCTGAACGATCAAACACCCCATCCATGAACAGTGCTTATGCTGGCATGACCCTTTGGCCCTACCATAAAAGGCGTGTACCTGCCCTCCTCTTTCTCCTTGCTGCTTTGTTATGGGGAGCTATCGGGACGGGACAGGATCGGAAAGAGAACGCCCCTTTGACCCGGATCCTTTTCGTCTTCGATGCTTCCAATAGCATGAACGCGACCTGGGAGAAGTCAAGCAAGATCAGTGTGGCCAGGCGACTTCTGTCCGGGGCAATGGACAGTCTGAGTGACCGCTCCCGCATAGAGTTGGGGTTGCGGGTATATGGCCATCAAACCCTTGTTAAGGAAGGGCAGCAGGATTGCCAGGACACCGAATTGGTAGTGCCCTTTCAGGAAAACAATGCGGCGAGGATCAAGCGTAGCATTCAAAACATCGCTCCCAAAGGGACCACACCGATCGCTTATTCCCTTCAGCGGGCTGCTGATGATTTTCCTGATTGCTCAGATTGCCGGAACATAATCGTGCTGATCACGGACGGAATCGAGGCTTGTGACGGTGATCCATGTTCAGTATCAGCAGCACTGCAGAAAAAAGGGGTGGTCCTGAAACCCTTCGTTATCGGTATCGGGCTTGATGAACACCTCACGGAGAGCTTTCAGTGTGTTGGTAAATTCTACGATGCCTCCAACCGCTCCACCTTCCGAAAAGTGCTCAACATTGTCGTCTCTCAGGCCCTGAATCCCACTACCGCCCAGGTCAACCTCCTGAACGTGAACGACAGGCCCAAGGAAACCAACGTACCGGTGACCATTTACGATCGACGTACCGGAAAAGTGAAGCATCAATTCATTCACACGCTCAATTACCGGGGTTTTCCGGACACGCTCAACATCGACCCTTCCCTTACTTACCGGGTGGTCGCTCATACGACACCTCCTGCTGAGAACGACAGCGTCACCCTGACACCAGGACAACACAATATTATCCCTGTAAAAGCCCCACAGGGGCATCTTGAAATTCAAACAAAAGCCCGATCCCAGCAGGACATCCAATGCATCGTTCGTAAAAAGGACAAAGCTTCAACTGTGGGGGTCCAAGGGATCAACGAGCGCAAGCAATACCGGGTTGGGGAATATCGGGTGGAAGTCCTTACCAAGCCCCGGATCAAAAGAAGTGTTGATGTTTCTCAAAACCACACCACGACCATGGAGATCCCTGAACCCGGTGCAGTGAACATCAAATACTCCTCATCCGGCTATGGAGGGATATTCAGGAAAGAGGGAAAAGAATGGAAAAAGGTCTGTGACATCAAAGAGAACGTTTCTCACGAACGTTTCCTGCTTTTGCCGGGAAAATATCGCTTGATCTTCCGTTCCAGAAGTTCACGGGAGACCATGCTCAGCAAGACCAAAGAATTCAGGGTCAAGCCGGGACGCTCCCGTTCACTGGATCTTTAGACCAGGAAATATGAAGAGGCCTCTTGGTAAATTTACAGACAAGGCCATATGGGAAAAAGAACAATCCTGGCATCGCCGAGCTGAGCACTGAGATGCCCACGAGCAGGAAAATGTATTATACAGGAACACCCAAAATATAAGGTCATGGAGGATAGGATCGAGATCATCGATGAAAAAGCTACACGAGAGGGCTTTGGGGAGGGATTACTGGAACTTGGTAAGGACGACGAAAAGATCGTAGCCCTTGGAGCGGATCTTGTCGGGTCGTTGAAAATGACCGACTTCCAGGAAGCTTTTCCCGAGCGATTCTTTCAGGTCGGGGTGGCAGAAGCCAATATGATGGGCATGGCCGCTGGATTGACCATTGGAGGCAAGATCCCTTTCACTGGGTCTTTTGCGAATTTTTCGACCGGGCGTGTCTACGACCAGGTCCGGCAATCCATTGCTTACTCCCGAAAGAACGTCAAGATCTGTGCTTCCCATGCGGGACTAACGCTTGGTGAGGACGGGGCTTCTCACCAGATCCTTGAGGATGTGGGACTGATGCGCATGCTTCCCAACATGACCGTGATCGTTCCTTGCGATGCCCACCAGACCAGAGCCGCAACCCTTGCCGCTGCATATTACGACGGGCCGGTCTATCTTCGCTTTGGCCGCCCAAAAATGCCGGTTTTCACCGAAAAGGATGAATCCTTCGAGATCGGTAAAGCCCAAACCCTTATCGAAGGCTCGGATCTTACGATCCTCGCCAACGGACACCTCGTTTGGAAATCCATCGAAGCTGCCCGCGAACTGTCCAATGAAGGGATCAATGTCGAGCTGATCAATGTTCATACGGTCAAACCGCTTGACCGGGAAAAGATCGTGAATTCCGTATCCAAAACGAAATGTGTCGTGACAGCGGAGGAGCACCAAGCTGCAGGGGGATTGGGAGATGCCGTCGCCCAGACTCTTAGCAGAGAACAACCCGTTCCCCAGGAATTCGTGGCCGTGGATGACATGTTCGGAGAAAGCGGTAAACCCCAGGAATTGCTAAAAAAATACGGCCTCGATACCCCGGATCTGGTCAATGCAAGCAAAAGAGTGTTAGAGAGACGGGGCTGAATTCATATTTGGTCAACCCAGGGTCCGAAGTTCGGTCCCGATCCGATCTAACCTCCAGACAGGGGATGCAATAGCTTTAGCCCAAAGGCCCCTAAGCGTCCCTAACCCATCGCCAGCAAGTTACAGATCATCAAAAAACACGCCGACCTCCGACTTCATCAGATGCTTTGTAAGCTTCCCTCGATATTGTTATCCTGACCCTGTCGCTTGGTATTCTTTATCTCCAAAAACGGCGAATTTTGAGCGAAATTGAGGCAAAATTTTCTTTTGATACGATTTTCTTTTTACTTTATTTCAGCTTTTTATGTTTATTGTTTAAAGTTTTTATTGAATAAATGTTCAGGGGGTAGGAAGAAGGGTTTTTGTCTTTTGGGTGTATTTGGCTGAAAATCAAATTTTTGATATACAAAATTTTCTTTTGTCCAGTTTTTTAAATAACCTATAATCAGTAAGTAAGTTAGTTTTCCTAAAACTGTTACTTGAAGTTAAAAAATGCTGTTTAAATGCCTGATTCTTTTTCACACCTGGCAGGAACCACCCCCTATCCGATCGGGCTTGAGGTGGCTTCTGCCAAAGGTTGTTACGTGACCGACACGGAAGGCGGAACCTATCTTGACCTGATCGGCGGAGTAGCCGTGGCCAATACAGGTCATCGGCACCCGAAGGTGATCCGGGCCATTCAAGGTCAATTGGACCGGCACCTCCACGTGATGGTTTATGGGGAATATGTCCAGCAAGCTCAGGAAAGACTGGCCAAGAACTTATCCGAATATCTACCGCCAGGATTGGACACCAGTTTTTTCGTGAATTCAGGAACAGAAGCCGTGGAGGGGGCGATGAAACTGGCCAAAAAAATTACCGGACGCACTGATCTGGCTGGCTTTATGGGAAGTTACCACGGCGGCACCCATGGCTCCCTAAGCGTTTCGGGAACAACATCCCTTCGGCCAGCAGCCCTTCCCCTCCTACCCGGGATCGATCACCTGACCTTCAACGATCCGGATGAACTGCACCGGATCACGGAGCGTACGGCGGGAGTCCTGGTCGAGATCGTTCAAGGCGATGCCGGCATTCGGCCGGCTTCCGATAAATTCCTGAAAGCCCTTGCAAAACGTTGTGAAGATACCGGTGCGTTGCTTATCCTTGACGAGATCCAGACCGGTTTCGGGCGGACCGGTCCCTTCTTCGCATTTGAGGATTCCCCCATAACCCCTGATATCCTTCTGCTGGCCAAAGGGATGGGGGGAGGTATGCCCATTGGTGCGTTCATTTCTTCCAAAGAGCATATGGAAGTGCTGGAACGAGATCCGATCCTGGGGCACCTTACCACCTTTGGTGGTCATCCGGTCTCCTGTGCAGCAGCCCTTGGTAACCTCGAAGCACTTGAGGAGGTATGGGATGCAGAAACAGTTCGGGAAAAGGAAAGGGTCTTCCGGCAGGAACTGATCCATCCCGCAATTAAAGAAATACGTGGAAAGGGACTGATGCTTGCTGTCGAACTGGAAAGTGTAGATGCATGTAGGCGGGTCGTGGCGTTTTGCAGGGAAAAAGGACTGCTCTTGTTCTGGTTCATTTCCGCGGCCCACTGTTTACGGATCGCTCCTCCGTTGACCATCACGACAAAAGAGATCCGGTGGAGCTGTGCGACGATACTCGCAGCTCTTGACGAAGAAGACCGGATGGGTCAGAGGCCGTAAAAGAAGTGGACAATGGCGAACCCCAAAGCCGTGGCCATAGTGGTCTTCATCCATTTGCTGCCTTGAAGAAAATCCGATCGTTCCCGCGCTCTCGCCGTACGGATCATACTTACAAGAACGGGCATCATGACCAAGAGTGGAATGTAAAGCAGCACAAGAACGGGACCCTCAAGGAAAGCGCTGTAGTAGATCCAGCCAATAAACATAAGGATCAGGAGAGAAAGTGCCTGAACTCCCCATTTTGCCTTATTTACGCCAATGACCAGCGGAAGGGTCGTACACCCGATGGCCCGGTCCCCCTCCATATCGGCTATATCCTTTTGGATTTCGCGAATAAGGGTAGACAAAAAGGCCAGACCGGCATAGCTCAGGACCCATACAATGGGGGAATGGCGGTTCCAAACCGGAATCCCTGCTTGCTCAAAGGGATCAAAGAATCCACGAAAGACGTTACTCATTTCGAAGAATCCCACGAGCAAAGGGACCAAAGCTGTAACGAAAGCGATCGCGATGTTCCCGATCAAGAAGCGCCGTTTCCACCAAAGGGAATAAAACCAGAGCACACTCGCAGTGAACAAGTGAACCCCAAGGATCTCCCAAAGGCCGATCTGAAGCACGAGGTAAACGGCAATGAGAACGGCCAAGAGATTCAGGATGAAGTGGCTTGCCATGGCCACCCGCCGTTTTATGGTCCGCGCCACGATCATTTCATCGGGCTTATTGATACGGTCCGTTCGCAGATCGAAATAGTCATTGATAATGTTCCCGGCCGCTGCAATGAATAGGGTGGATATCACCAAGAGGAAAAAATGGAGGCGCGTCCCTCTATGCTCATTTACAAGGCCCCAGCCCTCGTTCTCAACCCCCATCGGGAGGACAACGAAAAGGTCCACAATGTACATGGTCAAAAAAATGATGACCAGGTTCAGCGGTCGAAGGAGTTTTAGAAATGCGAACATGCACCCGTCATTGCCAGCTCAATGGTGGTAGAACCATAGGGACTGGACCTTTAGTATTTGTTGAACGATATCGCGAACACATCCCTCTCCTCCATTCTTTGGGCTGATGTATTGGCTAATGAACTGAACCTCTTCCACCGCATCGTTCGGACATGCCGATAGCCCCACGGATGTCATGACAGGTCGGTCGGGAATATCATCCCCCATGTAGAGAACATTTTCCGGTAGGATCCCCCGGTCCTGAATGAATTCTTCGAAGCGATCCACTTTGTCCTCCACCCCGAGGAAAACATCACCGATCCCAAGGGCATTCAGGCGGTCCCGGACAGGTTCGTAACGTCCTGCACTAAAGACCGCGACGTTCATTCCCGCTTTTACGGCCATTTTCAATGCGAAGCCGTCCCGGATCGACATAACACGGGCCATTTTACCGGATTCCAGTAAAAAGACCTCATTGTTGGTCAGGACCCCGTCCACATCAAAGATCATGGTCGTAATAGCGGGCAGGATCTGTTTAAAGTTCTTCTCCATGGTAGCGGGTGATTATACTTTGCGAGAGCAGATCATAGATCCGTTGACGTTCGGGTTGGTCTTTTAGGTATTCGAGGTGGCTATGCACGATTTTCTGATCGTTCCGGGCCGCTGGTCCGGTCTGAGCATTCTCGGGGCCATGTTCCAGGGCTTTTTCGAGCGTTTCCCGGACCAGCGGTTCAAGGATCCGGAAGGACATTCCGTTTTCCCGGAGGATATCCGATGCAACGCTATAGAGGTGGTTGGTGAAATTGCAGGAGAATATGCCGGCCACGTGCAGGGTTTTCCTTTGTTGCGAGTTCACGTAGTGGGTGTTGGGTGAAAGTGTCCGTCCCAGTTCCATCAATCGCGCGGCGATCCGTTCATCGCTTGCCTCTATACAGATCGGCACTTGGTCCCAATTCACTGTTTTCCCGCTCGAAAAGGTCTGAAAGGGATAAAGCACCCCTTTGGGGCCGGGCAGATCGTCGAGTACCGATAGGGGCATACTCCCGGACGTATGTACCACTGTCGCATCACCAGAGGCGGGGAGTGATCCGATCAGGTACCCGATCGCTTCGTCCTTCACCGCGATCACATAAAGGTCCCTGTCCGGAAAGAGCTCTTCCGGGTCATTGACCGCCTGTGCATCGATCTGATCGGCCAGGTCCTTGGCTTTCTCGAGCGAACGACTAAAGACCTGATCTATGGTGAATCCTCTCCGCTTCAACGCTTTTCCCAAGTGGCTAGCAACGTTCCCTGCCCCGACCAAAACGATATGCTCAAAGGGAGGTAAACTTTTGTCAGTGGACATGATCAGTGTATGGCTTCCGTTCCAAGCTTCGCCAATTCGCGTTTATACAATTGGATCGTGTTTTCCAGACCGTAATACAAGGCATCAGATATCAGGGCATGTCCGATGGACACCTCCCGAAGTTGGGGAAGCTTTTGAGCAAAATAGCCCAGGTTATCGAGGTCCAGGTCGTGTCCCGCATTAAGACCCAATCCCAGTTCATGAGCGAGCCCGGCAGAATGGATATAAGGAGCAACGGCATTCTCTGGGTCTGTTGGGTATCTACGTGCATACCCCTCCGTATAAAGCTCTATTCGATCGGTTCCCGTATCGGCAGCGTTTCGGATCAGCTCTGGGGTGGTTTCCATGAATATCGAGACCCGGATCCCCTCCTTTTTAAGGGTATGAATGGTCTTTTTAAGGAATTCCTTGTGCTCTATGGTGTCCCATCCCTCACTTGAGGTCAGGGCATCTGGAGGGTCGGGGACAAGGGTCACCTGGTCGGGTTGAACGGAGGTCACCAATTCCATAAAAGCTTCCGAAGGATATCCTTCCACATTGAACTCGGTGTTCAGCACAGGTCGCAACGCTTTCACATCGGCGTACTTGATGTGGCGTTCATCGGGTCTGGGATGGACGGTGATCCCCTGGGCTCCGAAGCGTTCACAATCGATGGCCACTTGTTTCACGTTCGGGCGATCCCCACCCCGGGCATTCCTCAGGGTGGCGACCTTATTCACGTTCACACTTAATCGGGTCATAAGAAAAGGATCAGGGTGCGAAGTTACCGGAGCAATGTGATCTTGCTGGTCTATTTTCGATCCTTTATGAAAATGCTCTATGCCTTTCTTTTTACTTTCAAGATTCTTACATTGGTCTCAAAATTCGAGCCTCATGGATTCCCAACCTAGCGGTGCTTTTGCTTTTTTGAACGGCAGAGGGCAAACCAAGGTCCTGCGCTATCTGGGTATTCTTTTCTTATCGCTTTTTTTATTAGTCGCTCCCGCAGGTTCTCAGGATCTGGTCGATCCCGGCCAGGAGGACGCTCCACGACTACTTGCGAGTGCGGATCAGGAAGGTTCCGGCCCTACTGGTAAAGAAGAACATGAAGGTGGAGGCCATTCGGGTATGACCCCGCTCTTTTTCGTGATCCTGGCCCTCCTTATCGGGGCCTCTACGAGACATTTTCTAAAGAAAAGTCCCCTCCCTTACACCGTTACCCTTTTATTGATCGGGCTTTTGCTCGGTGTGGTCGATCGTCTCGGGATCTTTTCGGAATTTTCCGGTACCCTCAGTCATGCGGTGGAATGGGCCGGTCGGATCGACCCTCACCTGATCCTCTACGTTTTCCTCCCCACCCTCATTTTTGAGGCTGCGTTCGCACTCGACGTTCACACCTTTAAGAAGACCGTGACCAATGCCTTTCTGATGGCCGTTCCGGGGATCCTGTTATCGGTCTTTCTGACGGCCGGGCTTGCCATTGGGATCCAAAAAGCCGGTCTTGGCTTGACAGAGTGGAGTTGGGGGTTGGCCCTCCTTTTTGGGGCGATCGTAAGCGCTAACGATCCCGTGGCCGTGGTTTCCCTTCTCAAGGAGTTGGGCGCGAGCAAAAAACTCGGGACGCTGATCGAAGGGGAATCCCTCCTGAACGATGGGACAGCGATCGTGGTCTTCATGGTCTCTCTGAGCATTGTGGAACCCCAATTCGCGGGCGAAGCGGAACAGGTCAATGAATCCGGGGGAGGCGGTAGCGTTGTTGTTGAGTTCTTGCGGGTCTCGCTCGGTGGGGTTTTAATGGGAGCCGTTATCGGCGGGGTCACCACTGCTTGGGTAAAGCGTGTCTTCAATGATGCCATGGTCGAGATCAGTGTGATCGTGGCCGCTGCTTATCTCACTTTTTACATTGCCGAGGGTTTCTTTCACGTTTCTGGGGTTCTGGGCCTTGTGGTCCTGGGACTGGTCATGGCCAGTGTGGGGAAGACAAGGATCAGTCCGCAGGTCGATCATTTCCTCCATGAATTCTGGGAACTGGCCGCTTTCATAGCCAATACCCTGATCTTTGTTATATGCGGCGTCGTTATCGCCGAACGGACTGTCTTTACGGTCAATGATTTCTTCATTTTGGCCCTCTTCTATATTGGGGTCTTTATTATCCGGGGGATCGTTATATTCCTTTTCTATCCCCTTATGAAAAGGATCGGCTACGGATTGCCGAAAAAGGATGCTTATGTGCTTTGGTGGGGTGCTTTAAGGGGTGCCATTGGCTTGGCCATGGCCCTTGTGGTAGCCGGGAACCAATACATTCCCGAGCCCATCAAACAACAGTTCATGTTCTTCACCGCCGGTCTCGTGATGCTCACTCTCCTGATCAACGCCACCACGATCGGCTGGTTGGTCAAAAAATTGGGGCTTACTGAAATACCGCCCGCAAAGGCGGTCATGATGTTCAATGCCCGGCAATATCTCCGGCAAAGCACCGAGAATGCCATGGAGAAGACCAAACAGGATCGTTTCATGAGTCGGGCCAACTGGAAAAAAGTAGAAGATTACCTACCTGCCCGGACGGACCATTTAAAAGCCGAAGAAAAAGAGGTCGAGACCATCGCTGAGACCCGCAGAAGGATCCTTGAAAAAGAAAAGAGCAGTTACTGGCACCAGTTCAAGGATGGGCTGCTTGGGTCCGATTCGGTGCACATCCTCACCGATGCCGTAAACGACATGTTGGATCGGGGGGGGCGGAACTCCCTGGCCGAGCGCGGGGATCTCGAGGAGTTATGGAACACCCCGAAAATGTTGAACAAGGTCCAGAATTGGCCCTTTGTGGGAAAGATCGCGGAACGGATGTTCTTCGAGCGTCTAGCTACTTCCTACGATTGTGCCCGGGGTTTTGTGGTCGCTCAGGAAGAAGCTCTAAAGCTCATTGAGAGCATGCACCGTCAAAAGGACGAAACCTACGACAGCGAGGAGGAACGCGAAAAACTTCTATCGCAGATGGAGGAAGAGGTCAATGAGAACCGGATCCATGGGTTGACCTTCCTGCGGAACCTAAGAAAGAAATACCCCGAGATCTATGCCGCTATTGCCACGAGAGAAGCAATACGCTCCATGCTGAACTACGAACTGCGGACGGTCGACCGGCTCCTGAAAAAAGGCCGGCTGGAACAGGACGAAGCGGAGAATATGAAAGCCAGCATTGAGGAGCGTATGAAACGACTGATGAACACACCACCCTCGATCGATCTCCCCAAGAACGAGGAACTGCTTCGCGAAATATCCTGGCTCAAGGGGACGGATCCCCGGTCTTTCGAAAAGATCGCC
>CAYVSK010000024.1:12216-14664 GCA_964453635.1 uncultured Weeksellaceae bacterium
GCATGTTCCACAGCAAGGTGCACGCGGTCGGCGAACACCTGATCAAAGAAGGGGAGAAACGGGATGGCATCTGCGTGATCGCTCGCGGAACGGTCAAAGTCACTGTTGGTGAGGAGGTCATGGAAGTCCTTGGTGCGGGTAGTGTCCTGGGTGAGATCAGCTTCCTCACGGGGAACCCGAGCAATGTGACGATAACTGCTGATTCTCCGGTCACCGCCCTATGGATCGGGACGGGGGACCTCCGGAAAGCCATACGGATGGCCCCGTCCATTGAGGAGGGATTGTGGAAGATCGCCGGTAAAAGGATCGCAGAAAACCTTCTGCGCAACATCCACCCCTATAACCTCATGGGTAAGAAGCGTTTCCGCCGTTGGTTGAACGAGGGAAAAGTGCTCAAAGGCAAGGACGCCACCAGCCACATGGATCAAAGCATCTGTGTCCTGATCACGGGGGAAGCCTACAAAACGAGCAAGGGAAAGTACACGATTGCTTCTCCTGCAGTCCTTGACGACCAAGAAATTGCGTTCAGTGAGGATGCCCGGATCCTGATGTGTGATTCAAGGGAGTTGGAGGATCTTGTATCCGCTGATCAGAAGGCTGGCTCTGAGTGACCGGTCACTACTTTGAAGAGGGTGATGTGAACAGAGGCGAAATGAAATTTTCCGGGCACCTTCCTCTTTTTTATATTCGCACTCCGTTTTTGGCGTGGTAGCTCAGTTGGTTAGAGCGCAGCATTCATAATGCTGAGGTCGAGGGTTCGAGCCCCTCCCACGCTACTTCCACTGACTGTTCGAACCTTTCTTCTTACCCGGGAAAAACAATGAAGCGCCCGGCGTGGAGAAAGTAAGGGGCTTCCTTCCGTTCCTGTAGCGGAACGATACCTCCGATTCCTCCTCCCCTTCTTCCGGGGAACTTGCTCAAAAACCAGCTTAAGAGCGCCTTCTCAAGGCCTTGAACGCCATTCCGGTCCGAACCCGCAAACGGGTGATCCAGACGCCGATCAGGAACCATCCGATAACAGCCGGATAAAACACCAAGCGCATGTTGTTGTCCAGATCGTATCGACTAAAAGCCGGATTGCCCCCACTACCTGGGTGTAAGGAATCGGTGGTACGCGGGAGTATCAAAAGAAAGACGATCAGAAGGCAAAATGCGAAGATGTTGTAGACCGCAGCCACTTTTCCCCTGAGCTGGGCTTCTTCTACTGCGTTCCGCAGCACAAGGTATGCCAAATAGATCAACACGCTGACAGCGGCCCCGTTAAGTTTCGGGTCACTGACCCACCAGGCACCCCATGTAAAGCGTGCCCATAAGGATCCCGTAAGCAGCCCCAGGACGGCAAAGAGCAACCCGACCTTCACACTTTCCACAGCGAAAAGGTCCCGATTCCCAGAAGGGGCCGACAGATAGCGGATACTTCCCATAAAGGAGAGGGCCATCACCCCGATCATCGCGAACCACATGGGGACGTGATAAAAGAGGTTCCGAATACTTTCGTAAAGGATCTTCCGGGAAGGAAAAGCAAAACCGCCATCCCCCTCAAAGTCCAACCCTTTCAGGCACTCCGCTTTTTTATTGTCAGGGAGTCCCCCTTCATTTTGTTCGATATCCCGGGACCGGAAAGCGTCCGTTAGGACCAAGGTCTCTTTTCCCGGGAGGTGAACATAGAGATGGATCGCGTCCTTGGGAAGCGTTCCGGGCAAATGCAGATCGAAAAGGAGTCGACTGCGCCCCTTGATCCGAACACGATCCCCGCAATACGAAGCCTCCCCACTTTCGATCCATATCACAGGGTCCTTGGTAAGACGCTCAAGGTCGACGTTTTTGACACGGACCTCAAGATCCCGATTCCATCCGGCTTCGACCACATTGGGGTTGATCTCAAAAATAGTGGGGGACAGTGGGGTCGCGAGCCCAATGACCAGACTGTACAATACGAACACGCCACCGAGCGCTTTCCACCAATGTTTTCGCAACCACCAGTATATCATGGAACGGATCGTAATGCCCCCGAATAGTCGGCAAATCTAAGCAAATATGGGGCTGTTGCTTATGAGCGGAACAAATGAAACCCCATACGGATGTCCTCCTTATATGAGCTATATCATACTTGCTCCGTGGAAGAAAGGGAAATTTTACTTTACCAAAATACAAGACCGGTTTTATGGAAGAAAGAGAGGAGATCCTCCAAAAGGACCGTTTCGAGGAAAAGATCGAGGCGGATGAAAAGATCGAACCCAAGGATCCCATGCCGGGGTCGTATCGCCGTCAACTGATCCGGATGATCTGCCAACATGCCCATTCCGAAGTGGTGGGTATGTTGCCTGAAGGCAATTGGGTGACCCGGGCCCCGAGCCTGAAGCGTAAACAGAGCCTTTTTCGGGCCTTATTCCCGTGCCATGACCCGTATATGCAAGGAAGAAAGCTTTCATCAACGTCAGGGCTACG
>CAYVSK010000024.1:14674-22836 GCA_964453635.1 uncultured Weeksellaceae bacterium
GGCTACGAGATCCTTGTGACCATGCAGAACGGGACTCCGGAACAACAAAGAATGGCCCAGGACGCCACCGATCGATGGTGGTGGCCCGCGCTCATGATGTTCGGTCCCCGCGATGCCAACTCCCCCAACAGTGAACAGTTGCTGAATTGGAAGGTCAAACGGGAAACGAACGACGAATTGAGGCAGCGTTTCGTGGACCGGACCGTCCAGCAGGCCCATGCCATTGGCCTGTCCGTCCCCGATCCCGAACTCGAATGGAACGGGGAAAGAGAGCATTACGACTTCGGTGAGATCGATTGGAATACCTTTTGGAAGGTATTGAAAGGGCACGGCCCATGTAATCGGGAGCGACTCGAAGCCCGGAGAAAGGCACACCGGGAAGGGGAATGGGTCCGGAAGGCCTTGGTGGCTCATAATGCAAAAAGGACTGGCCGTTCAAAAAATTGATTCTCATCAATCCATTCCGGATTTCCAAGGGAACCCTTATATTCGTATTGAATCAATGTTGAATCCTTCAAATAGAACCAAGACATGAAATCACTTAAATATTTGTTAGCAGGTGCTGCTGGTGCAGTGGTAGGAGCTGCTTCTGGAATACTTTTCGCACCCGACAAAGGCGAAAAGACAAGAGAAAAACTGAATGAACAGGCCAAGCAAGCGAAAAAGGACCTTGATGACCTTGTTGAAAAAGGCAAGGAGAATTTAGAGGACCTCAAAGAGAAAGCGCCCGTTGGAAGTAACGGTGGATCCTCCGGCACCACCAAGAAAAAAACCACGACGGGGCCCTCCACGAGCAACTAAGGTTCTTGGCTTTAAGCCGGCCATTAGAACTTTTTTAAATTGCCCATTCATTTCGGATGGGCTTTTTTTTGTCCAAAATGGACTTAAATGTTCAAGTGCTAAAAAAGAATATTGTATGGCCGATAAAGATGAACACGGAATACAGGAGACCGTTGACCAACTCATCGACTACCTCAATGATCAGTTCGCGCTGGCGCGCCTTAAAGCAACGGAACGTGTTGCAAGAGAAGGGGCTAACCTCCTCAGTTCGGCAATACTAACGATCCTTGGGGGATTCTTTTTGCTTTTTCTTAGCATAACGGCCGGCTTCTTCATTGGTAAAGAGCTGGACTCATTCCTTCTCGGTTTCGGTTCTGTTACAGGGTTTTATCTTCTCTTATTTCTCATTTTCCTCGGATTCAAGCATTCCATTTTGGAGCGCCCCTTCATGAACACTTTCATCAAGCGGGTTTTCCAGGATAATGATGATTGAGTTCAGCAAAACAGGGATATAGGAAGGACGACCCGTTGAATTCCACAGAAAATATTAAACAATGGAACAGGCAGGCATTGCGATAAACGATCTTCAATCCCTCCGTCAGGCCAGAAGAAACCTCCGGAAGCGTGTAGATAAGCGAGAGGTGCTTCTCCGTACCAACCTCGAGCTTTTCAAGGAGCGATGGAAGAACCGGCGGATCGAAGGGGGATTGAAGTATAAGAATGTGATCCTGGACGGTGTGTCCACCCTCCTGGATGCGGTCTACGTCATCAAAGAGGGGAGGAAGAGCAAGATGGGGCTGCTCATGAGTTCCGGAGAGGTCCTGATCAAGTACCTTACCGAGCGCTACGGGCTGAATTTTTTCAGTCTGATCAAAAAGGTCTTTCCGGTGACCAGGACAGAATCGGAGGCATCCTCCGAATGAGCTATTCATCCTAATCTTTACGGTCTTCGGGAACCTTCCGGAATCGCTCCGCGAGAAACGGGTCTATTTCCGGAATATAGCCAAGGTCCTCCCCTTTGACAAGGCTGGAGATCGCATAGGCAGTGACCGGTGTGAGCAGTATTCCGTGCCGGTAATGGCCCGAAGCCCAATATACCCCGCCTTCTTTTGTCCTGCCCAGCACCGGCCCATTGTCACCGGATCCCGGACGGCTACCCACATCCGTCCCTTCAAAGGGTAGTTCCGCAATACCGGGGATGAGCTCCCAGGCATCCTCCAGAAGCTCCCGCAAAGCACCCGCCGTAGGGACTTGGTCAAAACCGCGATCCTCGCTTGTGGCACCGATCAGGATATGCTCTCCTTCTTTGGGGACCAGGTAGACCCGTGGTGAACGGACCATGGTGCCCAGCGAGACGGGCGAACTTAAACCAACAGCGGCTACCTGTCCCTTCACCGGCCATATCCCCGGCTCATTTCCACCTTTTTTATCCTTCATCAGGAGGCCACTCCGTGCTCCGGCCGCGATCACTACTGCCTCATAACGATAGCTTCCTTCATTGGTGTTGACCCGATGACCTTCTCTTTCTTCTTCCACGTTCTTCACCTCACTCCCTTTGCGAAGCTCACCGCCCTTTTTTCGGAAAGCTTCCAAAAGGGCATCCAAAAGCTTCCAGTTGTCGATCTGGGCGTCCCCGGGTAGCCAAACGGCTGCATTCACCTTTGGGGATAAGAACGGCTCGTATTCTCGGGCAGCCCGACCGGTCAACCACTCGGCCTCGATGCCGAGTCGCTGACGGAAGTTGAATATCCGCTGCAAGTATTCCCGGTCATCCCGGTCCACCCCGACGAGAAGGGTGCCGCATTGGTCCAATTCCGGGACCTGGTCCACATCGCTCTTCAACTCCTCCAAAAAGCTTTCGTAAAGGGAAAGGCTCTTGAGCCCCAATTCCATCAGCCGGATCTCTTCAAAGCCAACCTCAGCCAGGGGCGCCAACATACCGGCCGCCACCTTGCTGGCACCTCCACCAGCCTGATCCTTTTCGTGAATGGTCACGGCATATCCCTGACGTTGCAATTGCCAGCCGATGCTCAAGCCAATGACCCCACCCCCGATGATACCGATCCGTTGGGTTCCTTCTTTCATGGTTTTCGCTTCAAGATCCGGTTCCCTTTGGCTGTAAGCCTTACATTCCCGAATTTAACGCAATAGCGTGACCGTGCCCTTAATGGCGTGTTCATCCCCGTCCAGGTCCCACACATGGATCACGTAGAAATAGGTGCCTGCGGCATGTCCGTCCCCACCCCAGGCATTTTCTCTTTTGCTCCATTCGTGGACCTTATTCCCGTAGCGATCGAAGATCCGACCCCGGAAGCGTTCGACCTTTTTTAATTCTCTGAAATCAAAGCGCTCGTTTTTCCGGTCCGGGTCCTCATTCGGGGTGAACACGTTTGGGACCTCGACCAGCGGCTCCACCCCGACATCGATATGCCGGACCGTGGAATCCACGCATCCGTATTCGTTCTTTCCGCGAAGGACGACCCGGAACGTACCACGAGCTTTGTAGGTGTGGACCGTATCCCCGTCAGAGGGACCCGCCGATCCATCCCCGAGGTCCCACCAAAAAGCATCCACATTTGCCCCGGACCGGTTTTCGAACACAACCTTCAGCGGTGCTGTTCCAGAGGAAGGATCAGGCATGAAGGCAAGATCCGGCAAAGGAGCCACGTCCACGGTAACACTATCGCGGTAGCTACAACCCGTGGCCGTATCGCTCAATCTCAGCGTATAGGTGGTCGCTTCCTCGGGAACGGCTTTCGTTCGTTTTTCATTCGGCTGCAATACCTGCGATGCGGGGGACCATTCAAACGCAAGCTGGTCCACGCTGATCCCCGGGATCGTCGTGTCGAGGTTGGCGACCAGGGTCGTGGTGTCTCCGAGACAGAGACCGGTATCCAAGGCCAAAGGACCAGCCTGAGGCCTGGGGTCGATACGCACCTTGACACTGTCGGTTCTTTGGCATCCCTTTTCTCCCGTGACCTCAACGGTAAAAGTATGATCTCCCCCTTCCAGGTCCCTGGCAACTGGGATTCTTGTGCTTGGGTTATCGAGGGGTATGGAAGGGGTCCACTCGTAATCGTACTGACCGGTATCATTGGGTTCCGGTTCGGCCACCAAAGCTACCGATGCAGGGCCGCAGGTATTGAAGTTATCCGGTCCCACCTGCAGAGAAAACCCTTTCGTTACTTGGATATCAAGGGAATCCCGGTAAGTGCAACCGGTCGTGGTATCGCGGACCCGCAGGTGATAGGTGGTGCTTGAATCCGGGCTGGCAAATGTATTGGGGGCACCGGGATCAGCGAGACCATTATGGGGTTTCCATTCCACCACTCGGTCCCCGCTGTCGATCCCCGGCACATTCGATTCTATGCCAGCTTTCAGCAGGGTTGAGTCAGCCCGACACAGGACCGTATCTGAGGCGGAGGGGGCAGCCACAGGCCGGTAATGGTCCACGGACAGGAAGACAGAATCCCGCTTCACACACCCCTTTGGGCTTTTAACCTCCAACATGTAAGGATAATTCCCCGGAAAAAGGAAGCGGGCTGTCGGTGCCGGTCCTTTTTTCGGTTCGAGGAAATCGGATGGCTCCCACGAATAGCTGTATCCTCCGCTGTCCGGTGGATCGGTCGTTGTCTCAAAAAAAACGGGTTCTTCAACACAGGGGGTGGTGTCGCTCACGTTCAGTTCAACATTAAAATCAGGGACCACCTCAACGGTGATCGTATCGCGGTTGACACAGCCGGATGACAAGGTCCCGGTCAGCTCGTAGCTCGTTGTACTGTCGGGGGATGCCACGGGGTCCGAGCAACTATCGCAAGAGAAATTGTTGCCGATATCCATGGGGTCACCAGCGATCACCGTCCAATCAAAGGTGCTCCCCCCTTTTGCTTCGAGCTGAGCGGCCTGGTCCCCACAAATGATGGGATGGTCACTTAAGGCGAGGGTCCTGGGCTTAATTTTCAGGTCGTAGGTGAACGTGGTCCGGCCATTTACCGGACATTCTTGGTTATCCGCCACGATCCTGAAACTGCGCTCTCCGCTCACTCCTCCCGTATCATTCCAGCAGATGGTCGCCCGAGCCGGATTCCCATTTGTCCATTTGAAGGAAGCACCGGGAAGGACGGAAGAAACATTGGATCGCAGCCTGATCGAATCTCCTGGTTCGGGGGACTCGATGGCCACGTCGAAACAGAAGGACTCCCCTGCACACATTTTGAGAGCATGGTCGTCCGTCTTTTGAGCACCTCCTTTCAGGCTGTCTATAGCACCATTACCCGAGTCCGGGGAAAATGGAGGAGGATCCGAACAACCGAGCACCACGAACTGGAGGTCCCGACGGACTGTCCCGATCCTTTTCCCATTCGCATTGTATTCTTTCACCCGGAGGGTCACGATATAAACCCCAATAGAATCGGGAGCCTGGAATTTGAGATCCCCCTTGCCGCTGTCGACAGTGATCCCCGGAATGGGTTCATTCCCCGTATATCCCGGTTGATAAGGGAGCTTTACGCCATTTTTTCCCCATGCAGGGACCAGAGAAAAGGCCAGTGAATCCCCGTCGGCCTCGAAGGATTCAAGGGAATAATGTATGAATTGACCGCCACAAACGAAAGGCACAGGTTGCCCATAGAATACAGGAGAATTGTTACAATCCGCATTAGCAGTATTCAGGGTGCTCTCTATAAAGAGGTTTTTTTGCTGGCTTTGGTCAATGTTCCGGGATTCGTTGCGGCAACACTTGTTCCACCGGAACCGGTAGGCGTCACAATCCTCAGGAAGGCTCACGACCCCTGTATAGGTGAATCCCTGAAAACCGGGAAGCCCCCCTCCGTTGCACTCGCTATCCCCGATACGACCCGGACATAATTGGGTTATCTCGCTCGAATCACGAAGCTCGAGTGTGGTCGTTTTGTTCATTCCACAATCACTGGAGATCGCGATCTCCTTGATGTTCCCGGCATCCACATTACCACCGCAATCCCGGAAAAGCTCCATAATGACCCGGTATTGGTCATTCCCCAGGCATTCGTATGTAATGTTCCCGCCAGCTATATGGGAGGCTGTGGAGAAAGAACAGAGGAAAAAAGAAAAGGCAACGCAGAGAAAAAGACGGGACGGGAAAGGCTTCATGCAATTCCGGATTGCTCACTTACAGACAAATCTAACACTTTTCCGGCTCGCTTTTCAGACGCATTTTTTCCATTTCCGGCCCTTCCTTGAATCCAGGTCCGGGATGCGTCTTATTTTAGTCTTCCAGAAAAACAACAGCGCTTCTCTTGCGTTTATGAAATAGGTAATGAGAGTGGCCCCACGGAGAGCGACCGCAAAGCGGCCTCTTTATCGGTGCACGAGCCAAAACGTTCATTTTAAAAGCATTTGCCAATGAAACTTTTCCAAAACTTCTTGTTCTCCCTGCTGCTATGTCTCTTCATTGCACCACAGAATATGCATGGCCAGTACAGCCAGGATGGGCAGGGGGATGCTGCCCGTACCACCGAAAAATTCTCCGACCTGCTTCACCATATTGAGAATCAATACGTGGATTCGGTCCATTCCGAAAAACTGGTCGAGGAAGCCATTAAGGGCATGCTCAAAGAACTGGACCCCCATTCCATCTATATCTCGGAGAAACAGAAAAAAGATATGCGGGAACCACTTCGTGGCAATTTCGAGGGTGTCGGGATCCGCTTCAACATCCTGCACGATACCATTATGGTGGTCTCCCCCATTCCGGGCGGTCCCTCGGAAAAGGTCGGCATCCGCTCGGGTGATAAGATCGTTGAGATCGAGGGAGAGAACGTTGCCGGCACCGGGATCACCAACAACGACGTCATGAACAAACTCCGGGGCAAGAAAGGGTCCAAGGTGAATGTGGGCATTTACCGTTCAGGGGTTGATCGAATCCTGGATTTTGAGATCACGCGTGACAAGATCCCCCTTCACAGCGTGTCGGCCTCTTATATGGCCACACCCCGAACGGGTTATCTGAAGGTCAACCGCTTCTCGGGGAATACCATGCCCCAATTCAAAAAAGGGCTTAAAGAGCTGAAAGAACAGAACATGGAGAACCTGATCCTCGACCTTCAGGGCAACGGGGGCGGTTACCTTAAAACCGCCATTAAGATGGCCGACGAATTCCTCAAAAAGGACCGCTTGATCGTGTACACCAAAGGCCGGGCCTACCCGAAGAGCAAAGAATATGCCAACAGTGATGGTGCTTACGAGGACGGGAATCTGATCGTCCTGATCGACCAGAGCAGTGCTTCCGCCAGTGAGATCGTTTCCGGCGCCATTCAGGATTGGGACCGGGGGCTGGTCGTCGGGCGCCGTTCTTTTGGTAAGGGCTTGGTCCAACGACCCATTGACCTACCTGACGGCTCGGCCGTGCGCCTGACCATTTCCCGTTATTACACACCCTCCGGAAGATGTATTCAGAAGCCTTTTGGCGAGGATCGAAAGGAATATTACCGGGAAAAGTACGAGCGATTGAAAGAAGGTGAGTTGACCAATAAGGACAGCATCGACCTGCCCGATTCCCTGAAGTACCGATCCCGGATCAAAGATCGGGTGGTCTTTGGCGGCGGCGGAATTCATCCCGACGTTTTCGTACCTTTGGATACCAGCCGGAATTCGGAGTACTACAGCAAATTGCAGCGCAAAGGGCTGCTCAATGGCTTTGCCCTCGATCACGTGGACAAGCGTCGTAGCGACTTGATCGATGAATACCCGGATGCCCGAACATTCAAGGAGGAATACCAAGTGGATGAAGCCCTCTGGAATAAATTCAAGACCTATGCGGCTGATGAGGGCGTCGAATTCGTTCCCGATGGCTACGAAAAGTCACAGGAATTGCTCCATACCCAGATCAAAGCTCTGATGGCACAAAACCTCTTCGATCGGGAGGCCTTTTACATGGTGATCAATCGGATCAACGATAGTTATCAGAAATCCCTCCAGATCCTTGAGAATGGGGCCTTTGATGATTTTAAACTGGCCGATTCGGAGGAATAAGACAACCGGCCAAAAACTTTTTCTGTTTAAATTTGTTATCTGAAAGGCCTTAAAAAAGCACCCTTATGCAGAACAAAGAGAATCTTAAGATCGGTTTGCTCGCGTTCATCGCGATCGGTATCGTTTTGAACTCCTTCTTGTTGTTCAGTCACAACAATGGAGCTGGAACGGTGCAAAAGCAAATGCCCAACAAAGAGGCACCGAAGAGCAATGCAGCGGCCGGAAAAGCCAATACATCCTCATCCATTTCCCCAACTTCGGCCAAACCCGGTCAGGATCAAGCCCAGAAGGCCAAGAACGATCAGTCGAATAAATCAGAGCGGCCGACCACTTCAATGGAGTTCGAAAAATACGAGCACGACTTCGGGAAG
>CAYVSK010000024.1:22846-31870 GCA_964453635.1 uncultured Weeksellaceae bacterium
ACAATAAGCATACATTCTCCTTCACCAATACGGGCGAGAATCCCTTGATCATCAAGAAGGCCAAGGGGTCTTGCGGATGCACCGTTCCCAGTTATCCCAAGGATCCTATTCCGCCGGGAGAGAAAGGCGATATCGATGTGAACTACAAACCCACCAAAAGACAAACAGGGAACCAGACCAAGACCGTTACCGTCACGGCCAATACCAGTCCCAAACAACAGGTGCTGAAGATCAAGGCGAACGTTGAAAAAGGGAGCTGAACCGATCCTTTCGACAAAAGGGCCAGGGATTCCCTTAATAAAGCATCAGCCTCCCCTCACTTTATAAGTGGGGGGATTTTTTTGAAAAGTTCAAAGCATTGACCCCGTAGGACGGTCAGGGTCATTGGTGTTTCTTTGTGGAGGCAGGTTGCCATTTTATAGCTACTGAATGCTGGTGTTTTGAAGGCCGAGGAACACATGCGGAACATCCCCCAGGGCCTGGAACGAACAAGTTTTTGGTGCCCAAGTCTGGCCGGCGCTTTGCTTTTATTTTCTTTCGTTCTTTCTTACACTCTTCTGAATGCGCAATCTTATTCGGACTGCAACCGGGATGAGTATGCATTCGGGAACGGGGAACGAGTCGAATACAAGGTCCGGTACAACTGGAATATGGTCTGGATCACAGCGGGTCGGGTCAACTTCACCGTTACAGATACTTCCTACAGGGGTGAGCCTGCGTTTTTGTTCAGAGGGGCGGGCAAAACCCTGCCGGCTTATGATTGGGTCTACAAGGTCCGGGATGAATACCTTTCTATAGCAGACCGGGGGAACTTGCGGCCCTATCGCTTCAAAAGGAATGTAAAGGAAGGAAGCACCGAATATTACGAAGATTATCTTTTTGACCACGACCGTCAAAAAGTGTTCATGGCCGGGAGTAATGAGAAAAAAAAGGAAAAGCTGGACACCATGGACCTCATGTCCTGTGCCTTCGATGTGGTCACCGCCATGTATCACAGCAGAAGTATCGACTTCCGTTCCAAAACGCCCGGTGACACCATTCCTTTAACTTTGCTCCTGGATGAAGAACTGTATCACACGACGATCACCTATGGGGGCCGGGACACCATTACAATTCCCGGCAGAGATGAACGTTTTCATTGTATCAAGTTTATGCCGAGTCTCATACCGGGTTCTATATTCAGCGAAGACAGCGAAATGGCAGTCTGGGTTACCGATGACCGCAACAAGGTTCCCGTACTTGTCGAAGCTGAGATCCTGGTCGGAACCGTGAAGGCCGTACTTTCCGGCTTTGATCGGTTGAAATATCCAACAAGGGGTATTCTGGAAAGATGAAAAAAGGTGAAAAGGGGGATCGTGATGGTGTCCGAAGGAGCGGAACCTAAAGGAAATAAGGAGGGGGTTCGGGGAAGGATCGAGGCAAAAGGATCACCAATAAGCTTGTGGAAAAAGATGTTTTATACGGAGGACACCCATAGATAAAAACAAGCAGGAATGGTCGGTGAGGAATCACGCAAGATCGCCATCGATTTTGACGGCACGATCGTAGAGCATCGCTATCCGGACATCGGCGAAGAAATGCTCTTTGCTTTCGAGACGCTTCGAGCCCTTCAGGAAAAGGGCCATCTTCTTATCCTGTGGACCTTTCGGGAAGGAAAGGAGTTGGAAGAGGCCGTGGAATTCTGCAGAGCGAGAGGTATCGAATTCTATGCGGTAAACAAAAGCTTTCCGGAGGAAGAATGGGACGGAGCTACGAGCCGCAAGATCCAGGCGGATGTTTATATCGACGACCGAAACCTGGGCGGGTTTCCCGGATGGGGTAAGACCTGGCAAATGCTCCACCCGGAATCAGCGGAATATCAAGAATACTACTACGACCGGGAAGCACATTTCAATTATCCGTCCCGGAAGAAGGGCCTTTGGATGCGGATCAAACAGCTCTTTGGTTAAGCTTCATCAATTCTGTCCCATACCACCGGAACCACCCTGCATCATTTTCTTTTTCTCGTAGTCACTCGGAATGGTGAATCGATCGTTCCGGATATCCTGCTCTTCGATGGAAATGACCTGTGAGCGATAGGCCTTTTCTCCATCCTGATAAGTGGTCCGTAAGATCGGAAGGCCCGCTAAGGCATTCCCTTCATCTTTTTCATTGCTTTCAGAAGCGGTAGTTGGAAAGGGAGTGAGTTTGCCCAGGTCGTCACTAAGCACGCTCATGAAATCCCGGAGCTCATTCATGACCTGAAAGTCCTCGGCATCCACCTGGACCTTGCTGTACGGGGTCGTCCAAACCTTAGACCGGAGTTCGTCCGAGCTTTCCCCGCGATATTTCGTGCAGGTCCACTCCCCTTTTTTCTCTGTCTCTTCCGTATTTTCATAGGTTACCCTCGCTTCCTGAGAAAAGTCCCCGAGCGTTTTCTCCATTTGAGCTTTCATGCGCTTGCGCTTATCCTCGGGAAGAGCCTCGATACGTTCCATCGCCCTTTTCATCTGCTTGCGAAGGGCCTTCAGTTCCGATTTTTTCATGACCGTGCATTCATCTTTGGTATGGTCCAGGACCCAAAACGTCTCCTCGTTCTTGTTGTAAATAAAGCTCTGGGCTTCTCCCCCAAGATCCATGCGCATCTTGTCTTTCGTTAGATAGGTGACCGTCCGGGACTGGTCCTTTTTGCCGCTGCTTAGGTCCGTGCTCAGGGCTGTGACCTTAACGCCTCCTGCAAAGAGGGCAGTAGCAGTCAAAAGTGCGCCGATCAAGAAAAGGCAAGAGCGTATCATAAGGATCTGATTTTCGTCAAAAATAAGGGCTTTTCACTCAAAATCCCCAGCGCATTCTTTTTTCTTTTTCAACGGGAATATGTGTAGCTCAATACCCGGTACTGAATATTGGGTATTGAGTACTTATCAGGGGGTGGAGAGCTAAGGGGTGGATGGGGTGAAAAAGAAGGATTCGATCCGTTGTACCCTCCTACCTCACGCCTATGCCATCTCCATGACGAGGTCCTCGCTGTCCACCATAGTCCCCTGTTTGAGCACGATCTTGGAGACCGTTCCGTCCTGCGCTGCTGTAATGGTACTTTCCATTTTCATGGCCTCGATCACAAAGAGGGGATCGTTCTTTTTCACTTCCGCGTCTTTTTTTACCAGGATCTTAGAAAGCTTGCCCTGGAGGGGTGCTCCGACATGAGCGGGATCGTCAGGATCGGCTTTCGGGTTCTTCTCTTTTTTGACGTCGAGGGAACGGTCCGTGATATCCACGTTCCGGGCCTGGCCGTTCACTTTGAAGAAGACCGTGCGGGTGCCGTCTTCATTGGGCGGACCAACGGAGAGTAGTTGCACGATGATGTCCTTGCCCTCATCGATGGTGATGAGGGTCTCCTCGTTCTCCTCCATGCCAAAGAAAAAGTTCTTCGTGGGGATCCTGGAGATGTCGCCGTAGGCCTTGAAATTCTTCAGGGCTTCTTCAAAGACCTTGGGATAGAGTTTGTAAGAAAGGAAGTCAGTGAACTCGAGTTTCCTTTCGAAGCCCTTCTGGAACTTCCGCTTGAAAGCCTGGAACTCGCCGTCCAGGTCCACCGGTTCAAGATGCGCATTGGGCCGGTCGCTATAGGGTTTTTTGCCTTTCAGGACGATCTTTTGGAGCTTTTCGGGGAAGCCGCCCGGTGGTTGTCCAAGGTCGCCTCTGAGAAAGGATTCCACGGATTCTGGAAAGGCCAGGGACTCACCACGCTCGTATACATCCTCCGGTGTCAGGTCATTGCTGACCATAAAGAGCGCCATATCCCCCACTACTTTGGAACTCGGGGTCACTTTTGTGATGTCCCCGAACATTTCGTTGACCTGCCGATAGCGCTGCTTGATCTCGTTGAAGCGGTCCCCGAGCCCGAGGGCCACCGCCTGGGGTTTGAGGTTCGAGTACTGCCCGCCCGGGATCTCGTGTTTGAAGACCTCGGCCGTTCCAGCTTTGAGATCTGTTTCGAAGGGGTAGTAGTATTCCCGGACGATCTCCCAATAATTGGAGAACTCGTCCAGCTTATCCGAATCAATATCGGGATCCCCCCGGTCGTGGTGGTCCAGCATGGCGAGGACGGAATTGAAATTGGGTTGCGAGGTCAGGCCGGACATGCCCCCGAGGGCCACATCCATAGCATCCACCCCCGCTTCCACGGCCTGCATGTAAGTAGCCGCCTGAAGCGATGAAGTATCATGGGTATGGAGGTGTATGGGGATGTCCACGGTATCCTTGAGCGCCGAGATGAGCTCCTTGGCCGAATAGGGTTTCAGCAACCCGGCCATGTCCTTGATAGCCAGAATATGGGATCCTGCATTCTCGAGGTCCTTGGCCAGTTGGAGATAATAATCCAGATCGTACTTGGTCCTTTTCGGATCCAGGATATCCCCGGTATAACTGATCGCTCCTTCTGCGATGGCATTGGTCCGCTTCCGGATGAAGCCGATGCTCGGTTCCATGGCTTTCATCCAGTTCAGGGAGTCGAAGACCCGGAAAATGTCGATGCCGTTCTCCCAGGCCTTTTCCACAAAGGATTCGATCAGGTTGTCGGGATAGGCCGTATAGCCCACGGCGTTCGAACCCCGGAGGAGCATCTGCTGGCAAACGTTGGGCATGGCGTTACTGACCTCCCGGAGCCGGCGCCAGGGGTTTTCGTGGAGGAAGCGCAGGCAGACATCGAAAGTTGCCCCGCCCCAGGATTCCATGCTGAATACCTCCGGCACGTTCTTCGCGTAGCTCTCCGCGACCCGTAGAATGTCGTAGGTCCGCACCCGCGTCGCTAGGACGGATTGGTGAGCATCCCGGAACGTCGTATCGGTGAACTGGACTTTCTTCTGCTCCTTGAGCCATTCCGCGAACCCTTCCGGTCCCAGCTCCTTCAATTTGTCCTTGGTGCCTTTCGGAAAAGCGGCATACTTTTCAAAATCCGGCACCTTCGGCGTATCCAGTCGCTTGTTCTTGTCGATGTACTTGACGTCGGGATTGCCGTTCACAATGACATCCCCCAGGAAAGTAACACTCTTGGTAGCCCGGTCCTGTCGCGTCTTGAAACGGAAAAGTTCCTTGTGCTCCGAGACGAAATTCACCGTGGTCTCCCCGTTGATGAATTTCTTGTGGTTCACGATGTTCTCGAGGAACTGAATATTGGTCTTCACACCGCGGATCCGGAATTCCTGAAGGGCCCTGGTGACCTTCCGGGTAGCACCTTCCAGGGTTCGGGAATGGGCCGAGACCTTCACCAGCATGGAGTCAAAGAAGGGACTTACCTGAACCCCTTGATAGAGGCTACCCGCGTCGAGTCGTATCCCGAAACCAGCAGCACTTCGGTAGGTGGTAATGATGCCGTGATCGGGCTTGAAATCGTTCTCCGGGTCCTCCGTCGTGATACGACATTGGATGGCGTAGCCTGTCTTTTCGATCTTGTCCTGCCCGTAGATCTTGATCTGCTTGGAGTCCAACTTGTAGCCACCGGCAATGAAGAGCTGGGTCTTGACCAGGTCGATGTTGGTGATCATTTCCGTCACCGTGTGTTCCACCTGGATCCGGGGATTCACCTCGATAAAGAATTCCTCCCCGTGCTTGTCGACCAGGAACTCGACCGTCCCGATGTTGTTGTACCCTACCTGACGGGCGATCTTCACTGCATGGTCGTAAAGCTTGTCGATGATCGGCTGCGATACCCCCGCTGATGGCGCGTACTCCACGACCTTCTGGTAGCGGCGTTGGACCGAACAGTCCCGTTCGTAAAGGTGGACCATGTTCCCGTGCTGGTCTCCAACGATCTGGATCTCGATGTGTTTAGGCTCCTCCACATACTTCTCCATGAACACGGTCTCATCCCCAAAAGCCGTTTTTGCCTCACTTCGTGCTTCATTAAAGCCCCCTTTGAGTTCCGACTCATTCCGGATGATGCGCATTCCCCTTCCACCACCACCGGCAACGGCTTTCAGCATGATCGGATAACCGATCCGGGCCGCTTCTTCCTTGGCCGTTTCGACATCCCCGAGGTCCTTTTGGTTGCTTTCAATGATGGGGACTTCGGCAGCTTTGGCGACTTGTTTCGCCCGGATCTTGTCCCCGAGTTCATCGATGACCTCCGCATCCGGCCCCACGAAGATGATCCCATTCTCGCGGCACTTTCGGGCGAATTCCGGATTTTCCGAAAGAAAGCCATAGCCCGGATGGATGGCATCCACCCCTCGCCGCTTGGCGATATGAATGATCTCGTCAATATCGAGGTAGGGCTTCAGGGGTTCGTCCTTCGTCCCCACCATATAGGCTTCATCCGCTTTATAGCGGTGCTGGGAATAGCGGTCCTCGTAGGTATAGATCCCGACCGTTTTCAGGCCGAGCTCCACGCAGGCACGAAAGATCCGTATCGCGATCTCCCCGCGATTGGCAACGAGTACTTTGTTGATCTTCATGGGATCGGGCTTAGCGCATTCTGAATTGTACGGGCAAAACTATTATATCCACAGGTATTGGCGACGTGGCATCCCGTTCCATCATGCGAAAATGATGGGAATGAGCGACATGACCCTCACAGGAAGGCCTCGCAGTCGCTTTCCCCTATCGTAAGGGATCCCGTACACAACCCGATTCCCACTGTTTTATCTTCGCAGCTCCTATGAAGACCAAAGGCAAGCAGAACGGACACGTGAACGTGGTCACCCTCGGATGTTCCAAGAACATTTACGATTCCGAGGTGCTCATGAACCAGTTGCGAGCGAACGACATGGAGGTGACCCACGAGGACCCGAACGGACAGGCTTCCACCGTGATCATCAACACCTGTGGCTTTATCGACAATGCCAAGGAAGAATCCGTCGAGACCATCCTTCAGTATGCCGAGGCAAAAAAGGCGGGTGAGGTTGACAAGGTCTATGTGACCGGCTGCCTTTCTGAACGCTACCACCAGCAGCTCGAACAGGAGATCCCCGAAGTGGATGCCTGGTTCGGGACGCGGGACCTCCCTCGCCTGCTCAAGACCATGAAGGCGGATTATAAGCACGAACTGGTGGGAGAGCGTTTGCTGACCACCCCCATGCATTACGCCTATATGAAGATCTCAGAAGGTTGCGACCGCCCCTGCTCCTTCTGTGCCATTCCCCTCATGCGGGGTGGGCACCGCTCCTACCCCATCGAAGAGCTCGAACAGAACGCGCGTTCATTGGCTGCTCAGGGTGTCCAGGAATTGATCCTCATCGCCCAGGACCTCACCTATTACGGCCTCGATATTTACAAAAAGCGGAATCTGGCCGAACTGCTGCAACGCCTGTCAGCGGTAGAGGGCATCCGTTGGATCCGCCTACAGTATGCCTTCCCGACCGGTTTCCCCCTGGATATTCTGGAAGTCATCCGGGACTCCCCGAAGATCTGTAACTACCTCGACATGCCCCTTCAGCACATCTCCACCCGGATGCTCAAGGCCATGCGAAGAGGGACAACGCGGGAAAAGACCATCCACCTGATCGATCGGATCCGCCAGGAAGTGCCCGGTATTCACCTTCGGACGACGCTCATTACCGGTTATCCCGGGGAGAGCGAAGCGGATTTCAACGAGATGCTCGAATGGGTCCGGACCACCCGCTTTGAGCGGCTTGGTGTATTCCCCTACTCCCACGAAGAGGATACTCACGCTTATCAATTCGAGGACGACGTGTCCGATGAGACCAAAAAAGAGCGCGCTCAGCGGATCATGGACCTCCAGCAGGACATTTCGCTCGAGATCAACGAAGAAAAAGTTGGTCGTCACCTTGATGTGATGGTGGACCGGGAGGAAGGCGGCTACTATGTTGGGCGGACCCAGTTCGATTCGCCCGAGGTGGACAATGAGGTCCTCATTCCCAAGAACGAAGAGAACCACTTGCGGGTCGGCGACATGAATCCGGTCCGGATCACCGAGGCCGATCACTACGACCTTTACGGGGTCCCGGTATTGGAAGACCAATGAGTTCCGACAGCTTTCCAGCCGATCATGGTGTTCTCCTACCTCGTATACGATCTCCTGGTCCTTCCCCTATCCCATTTGCCCTTTAAGGTCCTTTACGGACTTTCGGACCATGTTCTTTTCCCCCTCGTTTACTGGCTCGTGGGCTATCGCCGCAAAGTGGTCCGCAAGAACCTCGCCAACGCTTTTCCCGAGAAGTCCGAAGCCGAACGCAAGCGGCTGGAGAAAGCTTTTTACCGTCACTTTTGCGACCTGATCGTCGAGAGCATCAAGTTCTTCAGCATTTCGCAGGAAGAAGCCTTTCGTCGTATGGAATGCGTCAACCCGGAGCTTCCCGCCAAGTACTACCAGGAAGGGAAGCACGTGATCCTCGTGGGTGGGCATTATAACAACTGGGAGTTGTACGGTATTGCCGCAGCCGGCCATCTAGAACATCGCCCCGTTGTTATCTACCACCCATTGCGGAACAAGGTCTTCGACAAAGCTCTAAAACGCACGCGAAGCCGCTTCGGTACCCGTTTGGTCACGTTTCGGGAAATCCCGAAGATCCTGGAAGGAAACGAGCCGTCCGGGGTCGTCTTTGTGGGGGACCAATCCCCGCGCAGTGGGAAGAATGCGCACTGGATGACCTTTTTAAACCAATGGACCGGGGTGATGCGGGGCACAGAGAAGATGGCCAGGGAATACGGCCTACCGGTGATCTACGGGGTGCTCAGAAGAAAGAAAAAAAGGGGGCATTTCAAGCTGACTTACCACGAGGTCTGCAGCAATGGCCGGGATACGGCGGAGGGGGAGATCACCGAAAAGCATACCCGTTTGTTGGAGGAACATATCCGCGAACGGCCGGAATTCTGGTTGTGGACGCACAGGCGGTGGAAGAAGAAGGGGCAGGTGGGAAAATGAGCGGTTGGCAAGTGAGATCGGTGACAGTGGGGAAATTTCAAGCATCAGATCACTAAGGATTTTCAATGAACTTAATTCCTATGTCCAAAAGTTCGCCGATCACCAATCGCCCTTCACCCACAAGTCACGCTTTGTAATGTGAAATTTGCGCATTGTTATTTTTA
>CAYVSK010000024.1:31880-32118 GCA_964453635.1 uncultured Weeksellaceae bacterium
GGGAAAATGAGCGGTCGAGTAGGTGATATCGCTGACAGTGGGGAAATCAAGCATCAGATCACAAGGTTTATCTTTAGGGATCTATGGACCAAAAAAACGGTAGTTATAAATGATAAAGCCGATTTCCTTTTTGGTCTTATGCTTCATTTGGACGGTTTTGGCCATTCTTCGTCCAGGCCCGCTATTATCCCAAACCGAACATTGGCATTATTTGGGACTGAATGAAGGGCTCCCACAG
>CAYVSK010000025.1:0-31200 GCA_964453635.1 uncultured Weeksellaceae bacterium
AATGATATTAAAGTGGTCACAGAAGTGATGCAGGTGTCCCAGATCAAGCCTATGTTCGATCACGTGGACATTTTTCAGGTCGGGACCCGGAACACCCAGAATTTCAATTTGCTCGATGCCCTCGGAGAAATTGACAAGCCGGTCATGCTAAAACGGGGGATGTCCGGGACCATCGATGAACTCCTTCAATCGGCCGAATACGTCTTTTCCAACGGCAACGAACGGATCCTCCTCTGCGAACGGGGTATCCGGACCTTTGAGAATGCTTATCGCAATACCTTGGACCTGAACGCGGTCCCCTTGCTGAAGGACAAGACCCATTTGCCCGTGGTCGTGGATCCCTCTCACGGCATCGGGATTCGCCGTTACGTCCACCAAATGGCCCTGGCTGGTGTGATGGCCGGGGCGGACGGGGTGATCGTGGAGGTGCACGAGACCCCGGAAAAGGCCCTTTCCGATGCGAAACAGACCCTCCATCATTCCGAAGCTGCGCGGATGTACAAGAACATCCGGGAAACGGTGTCCATGCGCAACAAAATGCTTTGAGTCGTGGCGGTGGTGATCGTTCAACACAATGCGGGGAACACCCGGTCTGTTTCTTTCGTTCTTGAGCGACTCGGTGTGGAGCACGAGATCAGCGATGAAGCTCAAAAACTGAAACGGGCCGATAAAGTGATCTTTCCCGGCGTGGGCCATGCCGGTCCCGCCATTCGTTACTTGCGGGAGCGCGAACTGGATGTTGTGATCAGGAACCTGACCCAGCCCGTCTTGGGGATCTGTGTCGGTATGCAGCTCATGTGTGGATGGATGGAGGAAGCCGATACGGAAGGCATGGGCATCTTCGATGAACAAGTCCTTCGTTTTCCCCCGGATGGTAAGGTGCCCCATATGGGATGGAACGACATTAAGGGTTTAAAAGGCCCCTTGTTCGACCATGTTGAAGAGGCTTCTTACCTTTATTTCGTTCATTCCTATTACGTTCAAAAAGGGGCCCATACCACCGCGGTCTGTGACCATATACGGTCCTTCAGTGCCGCCATGCAAAAGGACAATTTCCACGCGGTCCAGTTCCATCCGGAACGCTCTGGTGATGTTGGTGAGCTGGTTCTGAAGGGGTTCCTGGAGTGTGGGTAATGAGTGGTGAAGAGATCCCTGTGTTGTGTCATCCTACAGAAGGGGGTGAACTTTCATTTTTGCGATAAAGGATGGCGGGGCCGCAGCTTCATATCGGTTGTTCCGGATATTTCTACCAGGATTGGAAGGGAGCTTTCTACCCCCGGGACCTTCCCAAAAAGCGTTGGTTGGCGTATTACGCCCAACAATTCGATGCCCTTGAGATCAACCACACCTTTTATCGGATCCCGAAAAAAGAGAAGATGCAGGATTGGTACGAGAAGACCCCTGAACAGTTCCGATTCGCGATCAAGGGGAACCGCTATATGACCCAGCTGAAAAAGCTAAAAATGGACGAAGCGGCCCGCGATAGCCTATCCTCCTTCTTTACGGCCATCGAACCCTTGAAGGAAAAGGCCGGTCCCGTGCTTTGGCAATGTCCCGGGAACCTCAAGGTGGACCTTGAACGCTTGGAAACGTTCTGTTCCCTGTTGCCCCGGGACTACCCCCACGTTATCGAGTTCCGCAATAAGGATTGGTTCCGCGGGGATGTCTACGAGATCCTTGAAAAGCATGGTGTGGCTTGGTGCAATGTTTCCGCTCCGGGAAATATCCCGCAGGAGCTTCACATCACAAGCGAAATGGCCTACATTCGATTTCACGGTCACAAGACCTGGTACCAGGACGCCTATCCCGATCCTGTTCTGGAACGTTGGAGCAATGCCCTGAAAGAAGCCACAGGTTATACGGATCTCTGGGCTTTCTTTAACAATACCGACGATGCAAATGCGGCCCGGAACGCCCTCACTTTTGCCGATATATGGAGATCCTAAAGGGGTGTTTGCCTTGGTTGTTCAGGTCGGAGCTTCCCTTCACTCTATATTGTAACTGATCCCTAAGGAAAAAGTTCTGCCCATGGTTCTCGATTGGAAGATGTATTCATCTCCATTCAGGGTCTGGGTCTGTTTATCGACCGGGTTCAGGATATTGCCGGCTGAGAATTTTACAGACAATCGATCGCCGAGGGTTTTGGAGATGTTCATGTTCAATTTTGGGGTGGGTTGCTGGAAAACATTGGGGGTTCCACCGGTCATGACCACGACCAATTTTTTTCCGGAAACGTGGTAGCCCATGTTGGCATTCAGGCCCAGCGAATCATTGCGGTAATTGAGGAAGGCGTTGATGACCCAGGGTGCTTGGCCGAACATGACGCGGGTGTCGGGATGACCGGGACGGGTTGCCCGAATGCTTTCCAGTTCGTCATCAGCAATATCGACTTCTGATCGTACGTAGGTAAAATTGCCCCCGGCTTTTAAACCCTTTAACTCCGAAAGGAAACTCCCCAACCCCTTTCGGAATTCGAACTCCAGCCCGCCGAGTCTTGCGTTGTTGACGTTCCTGTAGTTCAATTCAGGATTTGAGGCCACGGGATTGAAAACCCGTTCGATGGGTTGTTCAAAATGCTTGGCAAAAAGGCTGAGGGAGATCAGGTCCCCGATCCCCGGGAACATTTCCCAGCGAAGATCGAAATTATCGATGCGGGTCCGCTGGAGCTCATCGTTGCCCACCAGAATGTAATCCCCGGCAAAATTGAAACTGCCATATGGAGCCAGCTCCCTGAAGGAAGGCCGGGCGAGCGTCTGGGTATAGGCGAAGCGGAGGTTCATGTCCGGGGTTACTGCGTAAGTGCCATTCAGGGAAGGCAAAAGGTCTCCGTCATTTAATTTTCCATCTTCCAGGCTTTCATCAAAACTGCTGGAGCGGATCCTGGCCTTTTCGTAGCGCAGTCCGGCGATCAATCTTAAGTCCTCGTGAAGAAAGACATCGCCCATTCCATAGAAAGATAGGACCCGTTGCTTTCCATCGTAATTGTTCCTTTCCTCCGAGGCGTCCTGCAAGTATATGTAGCCATCTGAGCTGCCGACGTCCATGTGCTCGTCTGCGATATATTCCCGGACGTTCCCATTGTAGGATAGGTTCTGGGAAGCGTAATCGTAGCGTTTTTCGCGAAAGCTCCGTGCTTTACTTGTATGGACGAGACCAGCTTCGAGTTTGGAGCCGTCCCCGTTCAACTGGATGGGGTATTCGAGATCGAGGCGGGCATCCGTGCTGGTCTCTTCCATATCCCTGAAAAAACGAGAGGGTACGCTATATTCTGAGGGATTGATCTGATAGGTGGTATCCTGGGTTTCTCCCGGTTGATCTCCCCCCGATAAGATAAAGGTGTTCGAAAAGTAGCGGAGGTCCGGTTGTTCCTGCCGCGAAATGGTCCTTGAGAGCGTCCAATCGAGTTTCAGCTCGTTCAGCTCCTCAAAAAGGTGTTCGCCGCGGAGTTGATTGGTCGTTAGGGATCGTTGTTCGTATTGGAGGGTGCGGGTGTGGTAACGATAATTCGGGTCGGTGTTGTCGCGCGGGATGCGGCCGGTTTGATCGCGGGCTGTATTGGTGCCGCTTTGGTTGTGCATCAGGTTGTAACTGATCTTGTGGGTGGGCGAGAATTTGTAAGAAAGGTTCAGAATGGCGCCGCCCAGAACTTTTTCACGACCCTGCTCATCTTTTAGGACCAATTGCTCAAGTAATTCGGAGTTGGGTGTGATGTTTCCGGTCAGTTTGTAACGCCCGGTCTGGCCGTTGTCGTAATAAGAATAGCCTTTGGAATAGGTGAGCCCGGCCACAAAGCCCAGGGAATTGCCGAACAACCGGGTCTGGTCTCCCACGGAGAAGGAATGGGAATGGTCCAGACCGGAACCGGTGCGAGTAGGCACGAAACGCTTGTTAAAGCTTCGGGTTTGGCGGGTCAGCTTTTGGTTGTTCTGGAAAAGCGGTGGTATTTCCTCATCTTTCACGGCGGCCGGTACCGCTCTGGTCCCGTCGTCGAAACCGAGCCAGTCAGTGGATCCTCCTTTTTCACTGAGGAAATCCGATCGGAAATTAACTTGTGGAGAATAGGAAACGGAGCTGCTGTACTGAAGGGTGAACTTTTCTGGAAAATCCTTGGTGCGCAGGTCGATAAGGCCACCGGTAAAGCTACCGGGACGTTCGGGAGTAAAAGTCTTGATCACTTGCATGTTCTCGAGGAGGGAAGAAGGAAAGAGGTCCATCTGGACCGTGTTCCGTTCGGGGTCCAGCCCCGGGATCATAGCCCCGTTGAGGGTCGTCTTGCTGTACCGGTCACTAAGCCCCCGTATGTAGATATATTTTCCATCCTTGATGGATACACCGGTGACGCGTTTTGCCGCTGCGGCCGCATTGCCGTCGCCCCTTTTCGCGATCTCATCGGATGAGATCCCATCCATCATGGGAGCGGACTTTTTCTTCATGGTCATCATGGCTGCCGCATTGTCTTGGCGTTGCTTACCTTCCACTGTGACCGCCTCGATCTCCCGGGATGCACTTTGAAGGATGAAATCCTTTTCCTGAACGGAGCCAGCTTCAACGCGCACATTTTCGAGGGTGTCTGTTCGGTAGGATACAAAGCGGCAGACGATGTCGTAGGTCCCGGCTGAAATACCGGTTATCGAATATCGCCCGTCCACATCTGTTGCTGATCCTTTATTTGTTCCGGCGATCAGGACATTGGCTCCGATCAACGTTTCTCCTGTACCCGCGCTCGTTACCTTTCCTCTGATCGTGCCTTTTTCCTGAGCGAGCGCAACATTGCTGATCAGCAGCAATAGAGCGAACGTGATCGGACGTTTCATGAATAGCGCGTTTTTTGGGTTCGGAGCAAAAGAAGGGGTGGGGTTTTATCAAAATGTTAAAGTCATGTTAAGGGGATGTTAAGTAAAAAAGGCCGCTCTCCAGCATTCAGGAGAGCGGCCTTTCCGGATAAGCGGAGTAGGGATTCGTTATCAATCGAGGAATCCGGCTTCGTCGAGGAAGGTCCAATCTTTCATCCAGGTATTGTTTTTGGATGGGTCGAAAGCCCCACGGTAATTGACCGCATCGAAGAACGGATGGCTCGGTGAAGGGGCCCCGTTCACAACACCGGCATTGGATGGAATGGGGTCCAGACCGCCACTGGTGCTGACCGTATAACTCAGCCCGGGATCGGCGACCTTGTTGTTCTTTGCGGAGAAACTGTTCTCGAACTCGGTCTGGTCCTGTCCACCATTAACACTCTGATCGGAGACCTTGAACAGGTCCGAAGCAGTGGCGCTCGTGCCGGAGGAAACAACATCCACGAAGATGTTCTCGGCAAGGGCCAGGTCACCCGCCTGAAAGCGATCGAAGGAATTTTCGGAAGCACTGGAGGCGTTCTCGATCTCCACCCCGTTCTTCCAATTTGCAAAAATGCTGCTCCAGTACTCCCCACCGGCGTTATCCCGCATGAGGAGGGCATTACGGTCCTTGTTCAAACCACCTCCGATATAGGTGGCATTACGGATCTCTGGCGTGGCATAAGGTTGACCCTCCTCGGGGTCGGTGCCCCCATCGTGTTCGCCACCGCGACCCCCCTTATCAGGATCCTGGATAGTGAACCAGAATTGCCCCTTTCCGCGGAAACCTTCATCGTAATCGTAAGAATCGTCACCGCAGAAGGCGGTAACCAAGTGATGGGTCTGGGCCGTACCTCCGAACCATTCCACGCCATCGTCCTGATTGGCGATGACCTCGATGTGGTGCACTTCCGTCTCTGTTCCCACGGCCGCCAGGGTCAGACCGTTGATCTCGTTCCCCGCACCGATGTTGCTTCCACCGTGGCGGATCGAAACGTATTTGAAGACCCCTGCATCGTAATCATCCTGGTTGCCCCCGTAAAGGCCCCGGCTTTCACTCGTGGGGATGCCTTCTACCTGGGTCTCTCCCGGTTGGGAGTTCAAACCGGCCTTTCCGAGAATGATCACGCCACCCCAAAGTCCGCGTGCTGTAGGAGAAATATCCGTGGGATCCGATACATCATCGGCCTCAGCGGTGAAGATGATCGGGTTGGTGGGTTTTCCTTTGGCTTTGATCGTTCCACCCCGTGCAACGATCAGGGCCGATGCATCCGATCCTGTTCCCGGCTTTCCTTTGATCACGGTGCCGGGCTCAATGGTGAGGGTTTGCCCCTTGTTCACGAAAACGAAACCGTCCAGAAGGTAGGTGTTGTCACTAGTCCAGGTCGTTGTTCCTGTCCCGGATCCGTCATCCTTTACGGTAACGGTCTTTCCGCTATTGTCGTCATTGTCATTGTTGTTTCCGTTATTGCTTTGGTCATCATCCTTGTCGCAGGCACTGAAAGTTCCCGCAAAAGCAAGCAGGCCGCCGATAAGGGCCCGTTTTGTCCAAGTCTTGTTGAACTTCATTTGATCCATTTTTTGGTTTCTTGTTGGACGCGAAGCAACCCGTGGGATGTTAAGGAGATGTGAATAGGGTTTAAAGGAAACGTTAAGTCAGTCCAAGCTCATAAGAGGTGTTTTTCTATTTCATGAAAGGACTTCATCTTCCATGCAAAGGGATCTATGAAAAGAGTCATCTGGGTTGATATAGGGATCGCCGGTATTAATCTTTGCTTTTTGACCCTTTATGGCATTCTGATCGCGAACGATCGTCTGGCTGTTGACGACTTCCATTTTCTGGCCATACTCAAAGAGCATGGGGTCTTTGGGGGTGTCGCCTTCGAGTATGGGGATTGGAGCACAAGATGGCCTTCCACGTTTCTGACCAACATTTTTCTGCTTCTTCATGAGGTGACCGGGTACGGGTTGATCCTACATGGAGTGCTTGGGCTCGGGGTTTTTGTTTCTGCCATAAACCTTTTTATGCGGGGTTTCTTTTCGCGGGTATTGGCCTGGACGGATAAGGGGTCGGGAGGAAAGGGTCGTTCTTTATATGCGTCCGACGACGGCGATTTTGTATTGACTTTTCTTTTGTACCGATCGGAGGGACCACGATGGTTATTATGGAATCTGAGCATCTTTTTGGCTGCGGTGGTCTTTTTGACCACAATTCGGATCGATGAGACCTGGTTTTGGCTTTGTGCTTCCTGTACCTATTTGTGGGGAATGATCATGCTCGTGTTGGGTGCGGCTTGCCTTATCCACCCCAACCGGGATCGTATTATGACCATCCTGGCGTGTTTGGCTTTCCTTTATGTGGGTGGGGCTAGTGGTCCCCTGGCTCTGTTCGTGCTTTTCCTTATGGTTTCGGTTATTTTGGGTGCATGGTTGAAAAGGGGGACGGGTATGCTGTCACTTAATGATCCTTTCCGGCGTCGGATCTATCCTGCTTTCATAGCTTGTCTTGTCGGTTTCATCATTCTTTACATGGGAGAAGGGAACCGGGCCCGGGAGGCTTTTTTTGAGGATATCGGGGTGGGTGAGGCGCTTATCCTCAATGTAAAAATGACCGGTATCGTTTTGTTGAAGCGCGTTCCTCAAAAACTTCCGCTCATGATCGCGGCTTCGGTGCCCATGGTCCTTGTTGGGGGGACCCTCAACAAAGGGTTCTCATCTTCCGTCCTGACAAGGGGGGTTTTTTGGGGGGTGGTCCTGTATGGGCTTCTGATCTTCATCTATCAATTGCCGGTAACCTACAAAACCCAGGATGTTGCTGCATATCGGACACTATTCCCGGTGACCTTCTTGTGCCTTCCTTTTCTTCATGATCGGGGCCTGGCTCCAACCCGTTGAAAAGGTGCGCTGGCTGCTTCTGGCGGTCCCGTTCCTAGTGATCGGATCGGTGCTCATCTTTCAGCTCGTCCATCAATCAAGGGTGACCTCCGCCTATGCTGAGGCTTACGATCAAAGGATGGAGCGTATTGATGAGCATCGCGGCCGATCCTCACCGCTCGCGCTCGAACCCTTACCGCCCTCGGGGATGCTCTATCGGGCCTACATCAGAAAGGATACGGCGCACTTCTCCAATCGTCACATGAAGAAAGGGTTGGGCTTGAATTTTCCAATTACCCTCGAATAGAAAGAGAAGGAGCGATGATCATCAATGGATCTCGGTGTCGGGATAAAAGGCCCCCCAGGCGAACCAATACCCGATATAGGATTCCGGGGATCTTAGGTGTTCTCCTTTCATGGGACCAGAGGTGGCCTTTCCAAAAACATCCCACTTGGTGCCGCTGCTGTCTTTCATGATGACCGGAAGCTCGTTTTGAACGGCCGAGAACGAGTGGGTTGAATCATTCAGGGAGCGCTCGAAGGCAATGAGAAAGTTGTGGGGCTTACTCCCTGCGATCACCAGCTCCTTCCCCTTGAAATTGTCCTGGATCAGAGTTACATCCTCGTTCTCTGAAAAATCATCAAAACGGTAGGCTTTGGCGCTCCCATCCACGACCACACCGAGTACCCTTTCTTTCCTGGGGAGCCGGTTATCCAAGTTCGTTACCGGGAAGAGCAGATCGCCGTTATTCTTGTAGTCCCCGTAGGGATAGGTCGTATAATCCCGGTCGTATCCCGTGTTGGTCGAAAGAACGCGCGTGTCCGGGTACATTTCCTTCCAGGTAGCCCAAGTGGTCTCCACGAGTTGGTGGATCTCGATCTTTTGATCGATCAGCGTTCCGTTCACGCAATCATTCCGCATTTGGGACCAATTGCTATTGGTGTTCCGGTCGTAGGGGATCAGATTGTTGTTGTACAGCAATCCGGATACGCCGAATGTGGTCGTGGCACCATTGACGACCCGGTCCCAGCCGATACCCGTGCCGGTTAGCGGACAGTAGGTAATGGCGATCTTCACCCCATTAAAGGCGTCGTTCACGATCTCGTGCCGATCAAGGATGGGGTGGGGATAGGCCCGGATCTCGTTCCCCGCTCGAAAACCCAAAACCAGGTCCTGATCGTCAAGGTAGTCACCAACATTCGCCTTGTCCACGAACTTGGGGTCATCTATGGAGGGGATCCCGTCCTTACCCGGGCCGCCATCCTTTACATGCTCTTTGGGGATCCGCCACGTACCTTCTTTCCCTTCGGAAACATTCTGGTTATCCTTTTTACATCCCGCCAGGAGCAGGAACAAGGGGATACAAGAACGAATGACGAGATCTTTAAGAGGAAAGGGGAACATAATGGGTCCGGTTTGATCGATAGATTCAGGTCCACCAATTTAAGGTATGCCCGATCAGTCGTTTGTCGCCCTTTTGACATATCGCGATCCGGGACCGGGGAGGCGTTTTCAATCCTTTCTTTCAGGGCTTTTCTCGTTGCCCAGGGTGTACATGAGCCCGCCTCCAAAGACTTTTCCAGCCGGGAAATTCTTGCCGGCCAGAGGAAATTTCACAGAGGCTTCGACCGCCCATTTTCCTTTTTTCCAGTAGATCCCCGGCTCCGCGTAAACGATCCGGCGGTCCGAATCACGGTTGATCAGGACCTGATCCTCGCTCAGGATCAATTCTCCTTCACGTCCTATGATCCCGTTCACGGATCCTTTTAGCAAGAAACGCTCAGTCAGGTCGTATCCCCCTTCGAACCGAAAGATGATCTCATTCCCGGGGGCTTTGTTGCTTCGTTCGAGCGGGGGTCGGAACCGGAATCTGTAGCCCGCGTCCAGGCTTAAATAAGCCGGGACCGGCCAAAGTGAGAAGCTGAACTGATTCGTGAGACTGAGGTCCCATTGCCCGTCCCCCACGGGAACCACTTCCGCATCCTTGGTGAAAAAACCCGTCGGGGCCTTGGCTTGTGTTCGAAAGCTATAGGCAAAACGGCCGTCGGTCAATTGGTAACGGCCCGAAAAAAGAATATCCCCAATATCCTTGGTCGGTGGCCGGTCCGGGTTCCCTTGATCGGTAAAACGGACGTGGTAATACGGAACCAGCACCCTTACCTCCAGGCGATCCGTGATACCGTAGCGGGCGCCCAGAAAAGTGGCGTAGGAAGTGTATTCTCCGTTGAAGAAAAAAGGGGACCGTTCCCCGTTCTCACAAACCGTGCCCCCGCAAATCAGGTTCTTTGAAGCAAAGCGCTCCGTGGTGTTGGTATAGGAGAAGTACGATTTCATTCGGAGGGACCCTTCTTCGAGGGTCCATCCTCCCGCATTGGCCTCGGATCGAAAGGTACAGCAAAACAAAGGGATAAAAAGACCGTATAAAAGGTTCCTGGACATGATCGCGCTTCAGGGTTCCGTTAGCCGAAAATAGCAGTGAGAGCGGGGCCGGTATGTCGAACAACCGACAGTATCCCACCCCTTTCCTAAGGATTTCCCATGCCGTATAGTTTTTTCACTTCTTTCTCGCTAAGCGGTCGCTCGTAAATGCGCAAGTCGTCCAGATACCCATCGAAATATACCGCTGTGGCATGATCCCAATACCCCTTTCCCAGCCACATGCGTTCGTGCTTGAGGGCATCCTTGAAAAACTGGGATGCGTTGGGTCCTCCGAAATTGTAGGATCTGAAATCCATTTCTGAACCGTTCAAGTAGCCTGTGTTGAAATCCTTCCCGACCACGGCAACAAAGTGATTCCATTCCCCTTCCCGGATCACTCCCTGAAGGTCATTGGGATGTACATTGGAATGAGAGTCGTAGCAAAAGGTGGGGAGGTCACAGGATTCGGAGAAGATGGTGAAAAAGACCCCTTTTGCCAAACTAAAGACCCGGCCATGGGCCACTTCGATGATCAATCCCTCGTTGGAGGCATCGAACATGTTCTCGCAACCATTTTTGTTCCCGTAATAGAGAACGGGCAGAATACTGTTCCCCACCGGGATGTTGCGGGCCTTGAACCAAATTGAGATGCTTCCTTTGTTCAGATCCCGGAGTTGAACCGGTGTGCCTCCTTTTTCCAGGATCTCTACGTGATCGCCGGTCCCGTCGAACGCCAGGGCACCACTTCCTACGATCCCTGAAACCCGCTCCGGGTCCCCTTTGAGTTCGCCGTTGACCTTATAAGGGGAAGCGTCGTGAACCGTTTTCCCTTTCTTCGCATCAAAAGACCAATGGCCGACGAGCCCGCGATCGAGGTCGACGGGTTCATGCCCGTTCATGAACAATGCCATGAAAAGGAATGCGAGGATAGGGTGCTTGGCAATTTTTTTCATGGAATTCGGCCGGAACGGGATACAAGATCCAAGGTAATGGCTGAACAGAACGAGGATCGTCAAGCGCTCGACATTTCATGCGAATTGATATTTCAAGAGGAGTATGGGAACGGGTGAGGATAGCGGAACGAACCGTTAGGAGGAGCTCGTTTTAGGGGGAAGACCCACCAAGACCCCGAGTCCCGAAGAGGGGACGGCAGCCGGAAAACTTGCCCAATCTGCCCCCGGGTCCTTACCTTTGGGACCGGATCCAATGAGCTATCATTTCGCATGACCACCGACTCGGAAGACGAAGCGTCTTATAACAACGAGGAGGAGCATTCGGAAGGGGGCCAAACCTCCGGCCCTGGTAATAATGCCACTGGTGATGACGGAAACCCGTACGGCGGGGATATGGAGAATATTCTGCCGGTGTCGGGCATGTATGAGGAGTGGTTCCTCGATTACGCTTCCTATGTGATTCTCGAGCGGGCCGTTCCGTTGATGGATGACGGTCTTAAGCCGGTCCAGCGGCGGATCCTTCATGCCATGAAGACGATGGACGACGGCCGCTTCAACAAGGTGGCCAATATCATCGGGGAATCCATGAAGTACCATCCCCACGGGGATGCTTCGATCGGGGAAGCACTTGTTCAGCTCGGTCAGAAGGGATTGCTGATCGAGACCCAGGGAAACTGGGGCAATATTATTACGGGTGATACTGCTGCTGCGCCCCGTTATATTGAGGCTCGCTTATCCAAATTTGCGCATGACGTGGTCTTCAACGATAAGATCACGGATTGGCAACTATCTTACGACGGCCGCAACAAGGAGCCCATTGCCCTTCCGGTCAAATTTCCCCTTCTTTTGGCGCAGGGTGTTGAAGGGATCGCTGTGGGTCTGGCCTGTAAAGTGCTGCCCCATAACTTCAACGAGATCATCGATGGCGCCGTTCGGATCCTCCGGGGAAAGAACGCTGAGCTCTATCCGGACTTTCCGACCGGGGGGTTGGCGGACTTCTCTCAGTATAATGACGGGAAAAGAGGGGGACGGGTAAGGCTCCGGGCCCGTATCGAAAAAGAAGACAACAAGACGCTTCTGATCACCGAGATCCCTTACGGTACAACAACATCAAGCCTGATCGATTCCATTATCCGCGCAAACGAGAAGGGCAAGATCAAGGTCCGGCATGTGGAGGACAATACATCGGAACATGCCGAGATCCGGATCCACCTGCCCAGCGGTACTTCCCCCGACAAGACCATTGATGCCCTTTTCGCATTCAGCGATTGTGAATTGTCAATATCCCCCAATGCTACGGTCATTCAAGAGAACAAACCCCGTTTTCTCGGGGTTTCAGAGCTTCTCCGGGAATCCGTGGAGCATACGGTAGCGCTCCTGAAACAGGAACTTTCCGTAAAAAAGTCGGAACTGGAGGAGAAGTGGCATTTCGCCTCCCTCGAAAAGATCTTTATCGAGCATCGCATCTACCGGGATATTGAAGATTGTGAAACCTGGGAATCCGTCCTTGGAACGATCGACGCGGGATTAAAGCCCCACGTTCAAAAACTTAAACGGGCGATCACCCGGGATGACCTGATCTACCTGACAGAGATCCGGATCAAACGCATATCCAGGTACGACAGTTATAAGGCCGATGAACGGATCCGTGAACTGGAGAACGGGATCGCCGACCTGGAACACAAACTCGATCATCTTACGGATCATGCCATTGCCTATTTCAAGGACCTGAAAAAGAAATACGGAAAGGGCCGGGAGCGGAAAACGGAGATCCGCACATTTGATACGATCGAGGCCACGAAGGTGACCATTGCTAATAAGAAACTTTATGTGGACCGGCAGGATGGTTTTATCGGATGGGGCATGAAAAAGGCCGAGTACGTTTGCGATTGTGCCGATATAGACAACATCATCGTTTTCAGGGAGGATGGGACCATGCTCGTCACCCCGGTAGAGAGCAAAAAGTTCGTCGGAAAGGGGATTTGCCACGCTGGTGTCTGGAAAAGAGGGGATAAGCGAACCATCTATCACATGGTCTACCGGGATGGAAAAAACGGGCCGGTCCGGGCCAAGCGCTTTTACGTAGATGCGGTCAAGCGGGACAAGAACTACGATCTGACCCGGGGGAACAAAGGGTCAAAGCTTCTTTACATAACCAGCAATCCGAACGGTCGAAGGGAGGTCATTCGCGTCGTTCTCCAGCAGCAAAAACGCCTTAAGAAGGGGAAGTTCGATGTCGATCTGAGCGATATCCCCATACGGAGTCGGGGAGCCCAGGGCAACATTCTCAGTAAAAAAGCGGTGCAGCGGATCGAACAGCTTGAGGTGGGGGAATCCACGCTCGGAGGTCGGAAGATCTGGTACGATGATGCCGTGAACCGGCTCAATGTTGACGAAAGGGGCACTTATCTGGGGGAATTCTCGGGCGAAGACAAGATCCTTACCATTACTCAGGATGGGGATTACAAGTTGAACGACTACGCGCTTTCCACCCATTTTGACGACAACATCGTTCAGATCGAGAAATGGGAGCCCGATCGTCCTGTTTCGGCCGTATATTATGACGGAGAGAAGGGGGTTTACAGGGTGAAGCGTTTCTATCCGGAACAGACCCAAAAAAAGACCCGTTTCATTACCGAGCATTCAAAGTCCTTCCTCGAGATCGTCAGTACTGCGCATGAGCCAAGGGTCCGAGTGACCTTCGATAAAAAGGACAAGCCCGAAGCGGATATCCTTTTGTCGGAAGTGGTCGGGATCAAGGGCGTCAAAGCCAAAGGCAACAAATTGACGGATGGTGGAATAAACCGTGTCGATCCCATTGACCCCCTGCCTGAAGAAGAAAATGATGATCAGGAGGGGGGCGATGATGAAACCCTGAGTTCAGAGGAGAACATGGGGCCTTCCGGGGTCCGTGAAACGGAGACCGACATAAAGCCTGAAGAGCGGTCGGAGGAGCCTGATAATGAAGAGAAAAAAAAAGGCGATAAAAAGGGGGACGACCCGGGGGAAGAAGGGCAGATGACCTTGTTCTGATCCAATTATCCGGGATGATTTTGATGGTTTTATTGGAAAATTTTATCTTTACCGAAAATAAAGACCATCAAAGTCAAACTTATGCGACACTGTTACCCCGCCTTTCTTTTTGCCGTCTATTTTTTCCTGACCCCTTTCCTGGGAAGGTCACAGACCTGTGCTGATGGTCGTTACCGGGATTCTCTCTTTTCCGTTGAGGTCACCAGGGATGTTTATTTCGGGTCCAACATTAACGTGGATGGCGATATGGTCGACATGAAAATGGACATCTATGAGCCGGCCAATGATACCAAGAGTGAGCGTCCTTTGGTATTCGTGACCCACGGTGGAAGTTTTCTTGGTGGGGATAAGGGTGATGCTTGTGTTTCGGATTTTTGCCGCAAGCTTGCTCAAGTAGGATATGTGGCCGTTTCTCAGAATTATCGGATCGGGATGGAGAATTTCCCGTTTCCCGGGCCGGATTCTACCGATGCCACCGAAGCCGTTTGGCGGGCAACTCATGATGCACGGGCGGCTGTCCGCTTTTTCCGGAAGGACGTGGTCGAGAATGGGAACACCTATGGGGTGGACACCTCCACGATCATTTACGGAGGGTCCTCTGCAGGGGCCTTCATGGCTTTGCACCTCGCTTATCTGGATCGTCCTTCCGAGATCCCCAAGGATATCGATACGACCAAACCCGGGATGGGTGGTGGTATGGAAGGCAATAGCGGGAATCCCGGTTATTCTTCTGAGGTCGATGCGCTGATCGGTATGGCCGGGGCTCTGGGGGATACGGCCTGGATGGAGCCCGGGGATGAACCGGTCGTTATGTTCCATGGGGATGAGGATGGCACTGTTCCCTATGATAGCGATACCATCGTGCTCGTAGGCCAGTATGAACTCATGGAAGTGGATGGAAGTGAAAGTGTCCATAAGAGTGCCCAGGATCTTGGCATGAACAGTTGTTTCAAACCCTATCCGGGGCAGGGGCACGTTCCGGAATGCAATAGCGAGGCTTATATGGACACTTCCTTTACCATGACCAAGAATTTTTTACTCCAATTCGCATGTGATGCGAATTCCATTTGCAGTTATCAGACACCGGCCCTCGGTATCGGGAACGATCCGGCTTTGGCAGCGGATATGACCATTTCTCCGAACCCCGCGGATCAACGTATGGAAGTGGTGCTTCCCGAGCAGTGGAAAGGGGAGGAAGTAAAACTCACTTTCTACGACCTCACAGGCCGAACAGTTCGTAGTGAAAGCCTTCGCGGTAATGGGCCCCGGTTGGAGATCGAGCGGAAAGGGCTCCCTTCGGGCGTTTATATGATGCAGGTGAAACGGGAGCGACAAAGTGCTGTAAAAAAGGTGGTCTTCCGGTGACCTCTTTAGAAGGGGCCTTCATTCCCACATATTTCCCCTTTTAAGGGCAAAGGCTCGGCTGCTGACCGAAAGGATGGTCTTTTAGACGTTGAATTCCGCCCCGATGGGTTCGGTAAGGGAAGGGTCGTTGTTCTGTCCTTTGTTGTTGCGGCGTCTGATCTCTGAACTGACACGGTAAGCGTGGAAACCCTTCGGGTCGAAAGGTTCCATCATGGAGGCGATCGCCTTTTGCTCCTTTTCCCGGTATAGCCATTCAGGAACAGCGTCATCCGGTATCACGAGCGGCGCCCTGTGGTGGCCGATGCGTTCGAGCAGCTCATTCCGTGGGGTCGTGATGATCGTGAAATTCGGTAAGACCTCGCCTGTCTCGCGGTTCACCCACTCGTCGTAAAGGCCCGCCAAAGCAAAGGGCCGACCATCTTTTCTTTCGACCAGGTACGGTTTCTTCAGGCGCTCCCTTTTCGGCCCTTCGATAAAATACTGGACCGGTACGATGCATCTTTTGCTCTTCAGCAAATGCCGGAAGAACGGCTTTTTGAAGATCCCTTTTTCCCCCCGATAAGCCGGGTCGTTCTCCTGGTTGGAATCCCCCTCGGCCCGGGCATTGATCACATATTTGGGCTTGTCGGCCCAAAAAGGCGTAAGGCCAAAGGCCGAAAGGGCAAACTGCTTTGGGGTTTCCATTGGTAGGATCAGTGCATAGGACCCTACATCCGTGTTGTAATTCGGCGGAAAAGCCTCAACATCGGTTTCATCAGCCCCGTAAGCCTTGGCAAGCGCCTTTTTATCGATCTGACCGAAGCGGCCGCACATGAAGATACGAAGGTAAGTCTTGGTCAATTGGAACGAATTCATAAATTTGCTATGCTTGATGAAAAAATGGATTTTCATGAAACCTCCCTGCTACCACGCGCTCGCGGTAATATTTTCCTTTATATTCCTACCTTTTTTGGCCAATGGACAATTGCAGGTCGATAAGAACCCCACGCCTCAGCAGTTGGTGCAGGACTTGGTCGGGGCCGGTGTTCAGGTCAGTAACGTCCAATTGAGCAGCGGGGACCCTGTACAACGGGGTTCTTTTGATGCGACCAATGCCGACCTCGATATGCCGGAAGGATTGCTGCTCGGGACAGGTGATATAGAAATGGCCGTGGGGCCCAATGATCAAGGGGATGCGACCAATCAGTGCGGTGTTCTCTTTCCCGCCTGTGCCGGTAATGATCCCGATCTTGACCAGATCCTGGGGAACCAGAATTCCCTCGATGCCGTTGCCCTGGAATTTGATTTTGTCCCCACAGGGGACTCCATAAATTTCAAATACATCTTTGCTTCCGAGGAGTACCCGGAATATGCTTGTTCCGAATTCAATGACGCTTTCGGTTTCTTCCTCAGTGGTCCCGGGATCAATGGTCCTTACACCAATGGGGCCATGAATATCGCAGAAGTCCCCGGGCAGGATACGGCCGTTGCCATCAACACCATTAACGAAGGTCCGGGAGCCAACAGTGACGGAGCTTGTGATGGGAATTGTCCGTGTAATTCAAATTTCTATGTGAACAATGGTGATGGAACTACGCCCGGTGGGCCGGAAGAGATCCAATTCGATGGGTATACTGAGCCGCTGACAGCTTCAGCTTCCGTCGAGTGTGGCAAGACCTATCACATTAAATTGGTGATCGCCGATGCCAGTGACCGCATTCTTGAATCTGGTGTTTTCCTTGAAAAGGAGAGCTTTTCCTCCGAGGGGAATCTCGATGTGGATCCCAATACCATTTCTTTTAACAATACGGTGATCGAAGGATGCACCGATGGGAGTTTCAGGATCTGTCGCAACGATCCCAGCCAAGCGGATACGATGGATATCGACCTTGGGGGAAGTGCCATTGAAGGGAAAGATTACGATAGTATCCCGGATGAGTTGGTGTTCGGCGTCGGTGATTCCTGCCAAAGCTTCCCGGTGAAACCGATATCGGATACTTTGAACGAAGCCCAGGAAAACATCCTGGTGACCGTTACGAGCACGAATGACTGTGGAGACACCACCACCGCGACCGGAGAAATGCTGATCGTCGACGAGTACGATCCTAAAACGATCGTTTCCGATACGTCCCAGTATTGTCCCGAGGATTCCGTTACGGTCGGAGTAGGATGGGATAATGCGATCACACCCGTTGAGGCTACCTGGGTGATCGATTCGGACACCATTGTGGGCAAAGACTCCGTGACGGTCCCCGGGGAGCCGGATACGCTGTATGTGAAGATCGAGGACAATTGTGGATTCGATTCCAAATGGGACACGCTCATTATCGATTTCGATCAGTATCCCATGAACCTGTCGGTGAGCTCGGATACGGCCCTTTCTTGTCCGGGGGACGATGTGACCCTGAATGCCACGGTCAATGGGGGAGCTCCACCGACGGAGATCATATGGAGCAATGGCCAAAGCGGGGGATCGATCACGGTCAGCCCGAACACGACGACCGATTATGTTGTGACAGCCCGGGATAGTTGCGGATCGGAGGAGAAGGATACGGTTACGGTTACAGTGCCGGATCCCGATCCCCTTAATGTCGAGGTACTGAGCGATACCACATTGCTCTGTGGCGGGGATTCGGTCTTGCTCGAGGCGGAGGTCACTGGTGGAAGCGGAGGAGTTTCATATGCCTGGAATACGGGAGACACGGATTCAACGATCCGGATCAATCCCTTGAACACGACGGAATATTTTGTTACGGTTTCAGACAAGTGTAATGACACGGATAGTGATACGGCTACTGTTCAGGTTGCGGACCATCCACCGCTGAATGCCGACCTTGGAATGGATACCACAGTTTGCCGGAATGATGAGACGAGGCTCAAAGTGGTCGCAACAGGCGGAACGGGTGTCTATAAATACATCTGGGAAGGCCCCTATATTGATTCTGTCGCGGGTGATGAGGCCTATATCCTGCCGGAAGAGGCCGGAAGTTACCAGGTGATCGTCTCCGATCAGTGCGGGAATAGTGACACGGCCGAACGCTTTGTCGATACCAAGGGTTGTGAATTGGATATTCCCAACATCATTACGCCCAATCCCAAAAAAGATACATTGAATCAGTATTTTGCGATCGACAATCTCAAGTATTTCCCTGGTTCAGAATTAAGGGTCTTTGACCGGTGGGGCAATCTGATCTTTGAATCACCCGATTATAAGAACAATTGGGATGGGGATGGCCATGCAGAAGGCACTTACTACTACGTTCTGAAGCCCAACGCTGCTGATATGGAAACGATCACCGGTACGGTAACCATCCTAAAAGGTGGTGAGGGGACGAATTAAAATTAATAGGGAAGGCGATCCACAGACCTCCTGTATATGCCCCCCTATTGAAGCATTCTATAGGAGCTTTGAACGATACCCGTGATCTTCAACATAAAACATAGCTGAAATGAAGAGCGCATTACGTTTTTCCGCCCTTTTGGGGTTGAGCTTTCTGAGTATAGGGAGTACGATAGCCAATAAAAAGGGAAATGACCCTTCCCATGCCTTCATCCCCAATGAAGGACAATGGGACCGTCGCGTGGAATATCGGGCTGATATTCCCGGTGGAAAGTTCTTCGCTCAAAGAACCGGATTCACCTATCTCTTACACGACCTTGGTAAGCTTCACGACATGAAGCGTGTCTCCGAAGATCTCAAGATCAATTACCACAGCATCAAAGTCCGTTTTCCCGGCTCAAAAGGTGCCCAAACCATCCGGGAAAAGGGAGGCTCATCCTATCCCATCAATTATTACCTCAGTGATGACCCGAATGAGTGGGCTACGGGACTCCATAAGTATCAAGAACTCGATCTGGAGGGCTTTTACAAGGGGGTTGACATGCGTCTTGCAGGCATGGAAAAGGGATTTAAATACGAGTTCCGCCTGGAGGCTGGTGTAGACCCGGACCCGATCAAAATGGTGGTCAAGGGGGCTTCCTCTTTAAGCGTTGAGGATGGTCGTTTGAAGATCGGGACTTCCCTCCGGCCGATCATAGAGGAAACCCCTTTTGCTTACCAGTAAGTGGATGGGAAGGAGCGAGGCGTTCCTTGTCGCTTCGAGGTCCGTGGAGATACGGTATCTTTTGCCTTTCCTGAGGGCTATGACGAGGATCACCCCTTGGTGATCGATCCGGACGTCGTGTTCGCGAGCTATTCGGGGTCAAGCGCCGATAATTGGGGCAATACAGCGACCTATGATAATGCCGGGAATTTTTACGGTGGTAGCACGGTCTTCGGGGCCGGTTTCCCGTCCACCTCGGGTGCATTTCAAGAGGATTTTGCCGGCGGAGCAGCAATCGGGTCACCGTGTGACATTAGTTTGAAAAAATTCAGTGCAGATGGCAGCCAGTTACTCTATGCGACTTATCTTGGAGGATCCAGTAACGAGGTGCCAACCAGTCTGATCACCAATGACCAGGGGGAATTGTACATGCTCGGGGTGACCGGGTCACAGGATTACCCTACCAACAATGCTTATCAATCGAATTTTCAGGGAGGAACGAACACGAATTTCTTTGGTTCGATTTGGTTCCTCAATGGCACAGATATAGTGATCTCCAAGTTGTCCGCGGATGGCACGGCTTTGCCGAACTCCACTTACTTCGGTGGCACGCAGAACGATGGCACGAATGAGGCTGACAACCTCAATGTCAATTACGGGGACATCCTTCGGGGTGAATTGATCCTCAAGGACCAGGAGGTGGTGGTCACCTCTTCTACCTACTCGGATAACCTGGCTACGAGTGGAGCCGCCCAAACCTCTATACAAGGTGGGCAGGATGCTATTGTTCTGGGTATGAGCACGGACCTGTCAACCTTGAATTGGGCCACCTATTTGGGAGGAAGTAGTGATGATGCTGGATACGCGATAAGAAAATTCGATAATGGGGATTTTTATATCACTGGTGGTACGGATGGTTCCTCTTTGCCCGCAATGAATGGTTGGAAAACGACCCCTCAGGGGGATGTGGATGGTTATGTCCTCCGCATGAGCCCGGACGGTTCGACTTTCATTGACGGAAGCTATGCAGCGACCACGGCTTACGATCAGAGTTACCTCATAGAAGAGGACACATCGGGGCATCTTTTCTTGTATGGACAAAGCACCGGGACCTACCCTGTAAAGAACGCGGGGTACAGCAACCCCAACAGTGGTCAGTTCATTCAGAAGTTTCCACCAGACCTCGACTCAAATGAAATGTCAACTGTTTTTGGAACCGGGAGCGGAGAGATCGACATTTCACCTACGGCTCTCCGGGTAAACAAGTGCAACAATATTTCTCTTACGGGATGGGGCGGTTCGACCAACAACGTTCCAAGCAGCACCACCAATGGGCTCCCGACCACCAACAATGCGTTTCAGTCGTCGACCGACGGAAGTGATTTTTACCTCATGGTCCTCGGCGGCGATGCTTCCTCCCTGATCTACGGCAGCTTTTTTGGGGGGGGCACGAGTGCTGAACATGTGGATGGGGGAACTAGTCGCTTCGATGATGATGGTATTATTTACCAAGCGGTTTGCGGAGGTTGTGGTGGTAATTCGGATTTCCCCACCACCAACGGGGCTTATTCCGAGACCAACAACAGCACGAATTGCAACTTCGCGGCCATTAAGTTCGACCTCGATCCGGTCACTTCGACCATCGGGGTCAAGGGGCAACCCAATGCCCAGCCCCTTAGCTGTGCAGGGGATACCATGACCTTTTATACGGATACGAGTGAGAGCAGCTATATGGAGTGGGATCTTGGAGACACCCTTATTGAAGGCTATAACAAGGATACGGTAAAAAAGGTTTTCGAGGACACTGGAACTTACGAGGTGACCCTGGTGGTTTCCGACAGTGTGTTCTGCGTTGACGATACTTCGCGTATAACCATTCAAGTCGGAGCCCCTTTTGCTGCAGCGATCAACACCGAGGATGATGATTGTTGGGCACAGTGCAACGGCAGGGCCGTGGTAGACCCGGATGGTAAAGCGCCCCATACCTATACGTGGTCAAATGGGATAGCCGGTCCCAATGATTCTGTTGCGAATGATGTTTGTGCCGGTAGTTATGAGCTAAAGATCGAGGATGCCTTTGGCTGTACCCTGGACACCAGCTTTACCATTGGTGAACCGGATGATGATACGCTAAAGGCCTCCGCTGATGCGGTGAATAGTCCCCTCTTGTGTGATGGGGATAGTGGAAGGATCGATCTCGAAGTGAATGGCGGGACCCCACCTTATTCTTACAATTGGTCAACAGGAGATACGGTCCAGGATATTGACAGCCTTTCTCCGGGTTCATACTGGGTGGAGGTCGTTGATGCCAACGGGTGTGTTGACTCGGCCCAAGCTGCCATTACGGTCCAGGACCACCCACCCCTGAATGCTTTTGGCTTACGGGATACCACGGTGTGCAGGGATCAGCGCTCCAGGATCGGGGTAGAGGCCTCCGGTGGAACGGGAAATTACAAGTATGACTGGGAGGGGCCTTATATTGATTCAGAAGAAGGCTCTGACCTTATTATTATTCCCCGGGATGCCGGAACTTACCGTGTGGTTGTCTCCGATGCTTGTGGCAATAGGGATTCCACGAGTGGATTTGTAAAAACTCAGGTTTGTGAACTGAATGTGCCCAATATTATTACACCAAACCCAAAAAAGGATACGCTGAATCAGGAATTTGTTATCGGAAACCTCGAGAATTTCCCAGGTTCCCGATTGGAGATCTTTGACAAATGGGGGAATCTGATCTATGAATCCGATGATTATAAAAACGATTGGGATGGTGGGGGACATTCCGAAGGAACTTATTTCTTTATCCTGAAACCCAATGCAGAGAGTATGGATGACATCACCGGGACGGTGACCATCCTCAAGGGCGAACAAGCCAACTGAAAATGATCGGGTACCGATGTAGAAAAGCCCCCTTCCAGCGTGGCCGGAAGAGGGCTTTCTTTATTTCTTCAGCTTTCAGGTAAAAAGGGCCCCGTCAGCTCGCTTTTTTCTCCGCGACCAAATCCACCTTCAGGCCGATCAGATTGTAAATGGCTTTGTCTTTCCACCCCCCGAGGGATTCCTTGGAAAGGAAACTGATCCCCCAGTCGTGACGGTTGATCTTGAAGTCGGCTTTCGCCGTGATCCGACCCTCCTTCATCCGGATATTGGCTGGGAATTCAATGTTCCTGGTCTTCCCCATGAGGGTCAGATTGCCTTCCACAAGGTGGGTGTATCCGCCATTGGATCCATCGTTGCCACTCTTGACAATGACGGTATCGGCGTGATCGTCATCGTTCAGGTCTTTTTCAACGGTCATCACCCCCTTCTTTTTCTGAACACCGGTCAAAACGAATTTTCCGGTGGGAATTGAGTCCACGTGGAAAAAATCAGGGGATTTGAGGTGCTTCTGGAGCTTCTTGTTATCTTCTTTATCCTTGGGTTCTTTGACGTCGATACTTGTCATGTCGATCGTGAATTCTCCTGCCTGAATTTTATCCCCCTTCACTTTCAAATGACCACTTTTGAGGTCTATCGTCCCTTTATTGGTATGGAGTGCATTGGAACCTGACCAATGGAGGATGGATTCGTCCGTGTTGACCCCGTAGGTAACACTTTCTTTGGATGCTTTGGCTTTCTCTTTCTTCTCTTCGGATTCGACCTCTTTTTTGTCGGATCCGCCGCAGGAAGCAAAAAAAGAGCCTCCAATGAAGAGAAAGGAAAGGGTGATCGAAGTGTGTTTCCGTGCAATACGCATAAGCTGTTTCTTTTTTGAAGTTTGTAGAACGTTTTTTCAAGAAAGCTGCAAAGAAAACAAAATAATCCCCAATTTTGTCCCGCAAACTTTTGCAAGGCTATGATACAAAGGGTTCAGACCATTTACTTACTGCTGGCAGTGATCATCTTGGGTATGGCCTTCTTTTTTTCGTTGGGCAGCTTCGCTGAGGCCGGATCCCGGTATACGATATACATGACAGGGATCTATGACGGAGAGAACACGCTTGTGAAAGATTCTATATTTTTTTATACATCGTCGGGAATCGCGGCTTTGACCGGAATTCTCTTGTCTGTCACGATCTTCCTCTATAACAAGCGTTCTTTACAGATGAAACTGGTTACCGTTGGTCAGTTCCTCGAACTTGTTCTCTTGGTCCTCGTGATCATGCTTATCTCCCCTCCATTTGAGGGTATCGTCAAAGAGGTGGCCGTGGACTATGGCATCGGTACTTTCCTGCCGGCGGTTGCCTTTGCTTTTTCGTGGCTCGGTAGGCGAGGGATCAAAAAGGATGAGGAACTCGTTCGCTCCGTGGACCGTTTGCGATAAATGTAAGAGAGGGGTGGATTCAATCCAATTCTTCCAGGAGTTTCCTGGCCTTTTCCTGGCCTTTTTTCATGTGCTGGGAGGAGGTGGATAATTCTATCGCTTTTTTAGCAAAAGCTCGGGCATATCCCGTTTTATCCATGTCCCGGTAAGTTCTTGCGATCTCGTAGAAGTGCCAGGGATTATCCGGTTCGTGACGGATCGCGTCCTTAAAGTAGGCAACGGCATCCTCGTAAGTCCCCCCTTCCGGCATTCCGCCATAGATCAGATCGACCAGCCCCCGTTCGAAGGTCCCGAAATTGGCAAAGGTCCGATGCCACCTTCCAAGCACATGGTGGGGACCAGGCATTTCAGGATCAAGTTCGATCGCGTTTTCGGCTCTTTTCTTGATCGCGCGGGCATTTTTTAATTTTTTGCGGGTGCCCGCATGTTCATTGAGCCGCCCGAGGGCGACACAATAGGCATATTGAGCCCGGGCACTTTCCGGATCTTTGTTTACCGCTTTTTTGGCCAGGTCAAGGGCGGTATTGAAGTATTGTTTGCGCTCCGCTTCTGTGGGTTGATCCGTACCGGCTTGGGCATAGGATATACTGGCATAGTTCAGGTATCCAATACGTGTGGAATCCTTTTTGAGGAGTTCCTGGAAGATCCCGAGCGCTTTGGTGTATTGGTGTTCTTCGTCCACCAGTCGCTTCCCTTTTTGGAACAGCGTTTCCTCTCCCTGGCCAGGGCTTGAGAGGATCGGAAATAGAACCGCGATCATGGTCGGCAAAAGGGATCTTCTGATAAGCAAAGGCGTTTTCATGGTCAAGCATTTATCCTCGGCAAAGAAAAGACCATTATACTGTTTACGTCACTGGGTCTCCATCCGTTCTTTTTCGTGGTTCTTTGTTCTTAAACGGCTTTTAATGCCATGTCGAGGGATCCGGCCGAATGCGTTAGGCTGCCCATGGAAAGGAAATCAACCCCACATTGGGCATGAGCTCTTGCATTGTCCGGCGTGATATTGCCTGAGGCTTCAGTCTCGAAATGGCCATTGATGGTTTTTACGCCTTTTTCAAGGTCTGTATAGGAAAAGTTGTCCATGAGGATCCGATCGACTCCTCCGGTCTCGAGGATCTTGTTCAATTCTTTGGGGTCCCTGGCTTCGATGATCCGGGGAAGGGGGCGTTGGTACTTTTCTAAATAATGGTTCGCAGCTTTTATGGCCGGGACGATCCCACCGGCGTGATCGATGTGGTTGTCCTTGATCAGGATGGCATCATAAAGGCCTTGACGGTGATTCTCTCCGCCACCGATCCGTACCGCCCATTTTTCCAGGGGACGTATACAGGGAGTGGTCTTTCGCGTATCGAGAATGGTGGTGGGGAAACCTTTTATCGCTTCGACCGCTTGCTTTGTTTTTGTGGCGATCCCGCTCATTCGCTGCATGCAGTTGAGGACCAAACGTTCAGCCTGAAGCAACGCACGCGTGGGGCCAGTGGCCCGAAAAACGATATCTTCCGGTCCAACTGGGTCCCCGTCCTTCTTGTGACGCTCCATTTGAACGGTTTGATCAAGGTGATGAAAGATCCGCTCGGCCAATTCGATACCGGCGATCGTCCCCTGGGCTTCCATGACCAGATCGGCCTTTCCTATTCTCTCAGGAGCTATGCAGGCAAGGGTGGTATGGTCTCCCTCAGCGAGGTCTTCATGAAGGGCTGCAGAAATGATCTCGTCAATGGTCATTGCGGAGACTTAGAAGTCATCGTTGTACTGTTCTATGCGCAATTGTTTGACGTAAAGTTCATCGTCCACCTTTTTGAGAAAAAAGGTGATCCGGTACGCATCTTCTTCTGTAATGAGCTTTCCGATCCGGTACTTGTCTTCCAATCTTGAAGTGCCTTTGTGTTCCAGTTCCATGGCCTTGGGCGGATGTTTCTTGAAGAATTTTTTGAGGATCTGTTCGGCCTGGTCCCTGCTGAAAATATCATTGGTGTTCAAAACAGTAAGGTCGATTTTGGGGATGAAATGTTCCACCAATTCGGTCGTATTGCCGGCTTCGAACAATTTCACGACCCGGTCGGTCGTCTTTTCCGCCTGGGCGATCCCCTCCGACACAAAGAGGATAGAACACAACAGGACAAGGTAGCTTTTTATGGGCATACCGCTCGGCTTTTGGTCACGTAAAAACGTGCAAATATCAGGCCAAAACTTTCTGATGGAGGAAATGTTCAACCTTTGTAGTTGTACTACTTGAAGGGAGGAGGGTTTTGCACGGGGCATTGTTGCGGGCTGATCGCTTTTTCTCTTACCTTTGGCCTTGGCCTTAAACTACTTGGGGCAGGCGCGTATGGCAAGCCTTTAAAGATCGGGCTTTGAATTTGAGGAGCGATGGAGTATCCTTCCCGGTATATCGAGAATGCGGTCGAACAAATGGCTTCCCTCCCGGGCGTCGGGAAACGGACAGCTCTTCGTTTTGTTATGGAGCTCCTCAAGCGACAACCCGAAGAAGTGGAACGCTTTTCCTCAAGTTTGACCGACCTCCACCAAAATATCCGCTATTGCGGAGTTTGCAACAACATTTGTGAAGGGTCTGAATGCCGTGTTTGTTCCGATCCTGAAAGAGACCGGTCTTTGGTCTGTGTAGTGGAGGACCATATGGATGTTCTGGCCGTGGAAAATTCCGGACAATTCAAAGGGGTCTATCACGTCCTTGGTGGCTTGATATCCCCAATGGATGGGGTCGGGCCCGGCGAGCTCAACATCGGATCCCTCCTGCATCGCATCGAGGAGGGTGGCGTGCGGGAAGTCATTCTCGCCTTGAGCACTACGATGGAAGGTGATACCACGAACTTTTACATTTACCGCCAACTCAGGGAGAGTACGGTTAAGGTATCGACGATCGCGAGTGGTGTGGCTATCGGGAACGACCTTGAATACACCGATGAGGTGACCCTTGGCCGTTCGATCCGGAATCGGACCCCCTACGAGCAAAGCTTTTCGGAATAAGGCATCCGGCTGTTTCATGCGCCTCTCGGTCATCATCGTGAATTACAATGTAAAACTGTTCCTCGAGCAGTGTCTTTATTCGGTTTTCCGTGCCATGAAAGGCATAGAAGGAGAGGTCTTTGTGGTGGACAATGCCTCCGTGGATGGTTCGGTCGAGATGCTTCGCGAGAAGTTCCATTCCGTTCGGTTGATCGCCAATGAAAAGAATGTGGGGTTTTCACGGGCCAACAATCAGGCCCTGGCCCTTGCCAGTGGTGAATATATCCTGATCCTCAACCCCGATACCCTTGTGGAAGAAGATACCTTCGATACCGTCATTGAATTCATGGATGAACACCCCGAGGCCGGTGGTGTCGGTGTTCGGATGATCGATGGCAGGGGGCGTTTTCTCCCGGAATCCAAACGGGGTTTGCCGACACCTGCGGTCGCCTTCTATAAGATGTTCGGTCTGTCCGCCCTTTTCCCTCGATCCCGGACTTTTGGGCGCTATCACCTCGGCTATCTGGACGAGGACCGGGTCCATGCGATCGATGTTCTTTCAGGGGCCTTCATGTTCCTCCGAAAAAAGGCGTTGAACGAGGCGGGCTACTTCGATCCGGATTTTTTTATGTACGGTGAGGATATCGATCTTTCCTACCGGTTGACGCAAGCTGGATACAAGAATTATTACGATCCCCATGCCCGGATCATCCATTACAAAGGAGAAAGCACAAAAAAGGGAACCCTGAACTATGTGCGGGTCTTTTACAAGGCCATGTTGATCTTTGCCCGGAAGCACTTTTCGAGTGGACGGATCCGTGCATATTCCTACCTGATACGGACCGCGGTGTATTTCAGGGCCTTTTTGACCGTCGCCGAGCGATCGCTCCGGAAAGTGGCTTTGCCAGCTGCAGACATTGGGCTGATGCTTGCCGGGCTTTTCTTCTTGATGGAGCTCTACGGGAATTACATGGACATTGATTATCCGTTCAGTCTGGTTGCCCCGGCGTTTGGTGCTTTTGTCGGCATTTGGTGTTTTTCGGCGTTGGTAGCGGGTGCTTACGATCCCCCTTATCGATCGGGGAAGGCAGGAAAGGGATGGTTGATCGGAACATTGATCATATTGGCCGGCTACTCCCTTTTGCCTGAAGAATTTCGTTTCTCCCGGGCATTGGTCCTCCTTGGAAGTGTATGGGCCGCGATCGTCTTTGTGTTCACAAGAGGGGTACGCGCTGTATTCCGGAACAAGGATGGGATTGGTGGGGATATGGCCGGAAGGGGAAAGGTCCTGGGCATTGTGGGGTCGAAGACGGAGATCCAGAGGATCGAAGAGCTTCTTCAGAAAAGCCTTGTTCCCCTTCGTTCCATCAAGCGGGTGGAAGTTCGGAAAGACGAGGATACGGGGGAGGTCAAGGGTATGGACCGGCTTCCGGAATTTGTCAAGGTGAACGGTGTGCACGAACTGATCTTTTCAGGGGCTGACGTTCCCACGCAGCGGATGATTAATGAAATGGCTGCTCTGGCGGGTGAAGGGGTGGAGTTCAAGGTGGCACCCCCGGAAAGCCTAACCGTTCTGGGAAATACTCCCCTCGATGCCATGGGAGAGGAGTTGTACATGCATGCGGTCAATGTGATATCCAAGCCGGAGAACAAGCGCAACAAACGGTTCCTGGATGTTGCTATTGGTCTTCTTTTGTTGATCCTTTCTCCGGTCCTTGTATTCCTTGTTCGCAACAAAGCGGGCCTTTTCCGCAATATTTTCCGCGTTCTTGCCGGGTGGAATACCTGGGTAGGCTTCGCTCCAAAAGAGGAGAAGGGAGATGATACGTCCCGGTCACTACCGTCCCTTCGGCAAGGGATCCTCTCCCCCTTGATCGAGATCAGGGCCGAGAACAAGCCACCCTCCATGGTGGATACGATCAACATTGTCTATGCCAAGGATTACAGCCTGTTCACCGATCTCCGGCTCATCTTTAAAGGAATGTACCGACTCGGTGATCCGCCCCTCGCTTCGCTGAAAACGGATGACCAAAAGCGGGTTCTTTGATAAAGCAACGCCCCTCTGGCACTGGTCATCGATCCAATTTTTCCCTATTTTTGTGACGGATTCAAAAAATCAATCGCTGGCCATATGGGTGAGATAGAGATCACTTTACCGAGAATGGGAGAAAGCGTTAACGAGGCGACCATTACCAAATGGGTGGTCGATGAAGGGGATAGCGTTGAAGAGGACGATCCCGTTGTCGAGATAGCAACGGACAAAGTGGATTCAGAAGTTCCTGCCCCTGCCTCCGGGGTGATCGGGAAAAAAATGTGTGGAGAAGGGGATGTCGTGAAAGTCGGTGATGTCATTGGTACCATCCAGAGTGAAGCGATGGCGGCAGAAGCCTCGGAGGAAGCGGCCCCGGTTGGTGGAAAATCCGCTGAAGAGGAGCGAGGAGGGAACGGTCAGCGATCTTCCGAGCCTGTGAAAACCTCTTCAGGGCCAACTCCCGAACCGGTTCTTGAAGGGGATGGCAGTGTGCCGGTCGATATCCCCCGGAAAGGGCCTTCCGGTAGGTTTTATTCTCCATTGGTCCGGAATATAGCCAAGACCGAGTCGATCCCCCTTGAAGAACTCGAATCTCTACCGGGTAGTGGCAAAGAAGGACGGATCACGAAGCACGATATTCTGCAATATGTCGAGGAACGAGAAAAAGCACCGATAGCCCAGGAAGCGCCTGCAGAGGCCGGGATACCTGAAAAGGCTGCCGAGACCTCCGAAAAGGCAACACAAAAGGCTCAAAGTGGTGCCGCGCAAAGTGCAGCTCCGCAACAACCAGAAGTTCCGGTCGGCCCCGATGATGAGATCGAGGAAATGGACCGGATGCGGAAGCTCATTGCAGACCACATGGTCATGTCGAAAAGGGTTTCTCCCCATGTGACCTCGTATGTGGAAGTTGATGTTACCAAGATCGTCCAGTGGCGCGATAAGATCAAAAAACAATTCGAAGAGCGAGAAGGAGAGAAGATCACCTTTACCCCCATTTTCATCGAGGCCCTGGTACAAACCCTCAAGGAATTCCCCGGCGTGAACGTATCCGTTGACGGACACCGGATCATCAAGCGAAAACACATCAATATCGGGATGGCCACCGCTCTACCGAGCGGGAACCTGATCGTGCCGGTCATCCCCGATGCCGATGAGTTGAATCTGGTCGGGTTGACCAAAAAGGTCAATGACCTGGCTTGGCGGGCTCGGGGCAATAAGTTAAAACCCGAAGAGACCTCGGGCGGGACCTATTCCATAACCAATGTGGGATCCTTTGGTAACGTGATGGGAACCCCGGTGATCAATCAGCCTCAGGTCGGTATCATGGCCACTGGTTCCATCCAGAAAAAACCCGCTGTTGTGGAAACCCCTGAAGGGGATAGCATCGCCATCCGGCACAAGATGTTCCTCTCCCATTCCTACGATCACAGGGTCGTGGATGGGGCAATGGGTGGCCGCTTCGTTCGACGAATGGCCGATATATTGGAAGCTTTTGATACCGAGCGTTCGATCTGATCGATGAGTCCATCCCCCTCCCATTGGGTGAAGGAATGGATCGTACGGGAAAACGAAACGGGATGGACCCAGTAATTTTTTATTCGTTCTTTATGAGATCGGCATAAAGTTTTCATATAATTGGGGGATCGAATCCAATCGTTTCAGGTCCACATGTTCAAGCTTCGGTCATATAAGAACCACTACCGCCGTTTTTGCTCGCTGCTGTTATTCTCTCTCTTGTCTACGGCTTTTTCTCTGCGTGCTCAGGAGGATTTCCGGGGAAAGTTCAATGAGGGGACGAAATTGATGGCAGAGAATCTTTACGATCAGGCAGTAAAGGTCTGGAAAGGACTGGCAAAGGAGAACCCCGACAACGCCAATGTCAACTACATGGCCGGAAAGGCCTACCTTAAATCGAGAAAACCTGGCACTAAAGGTCTTCCCTATCTGGAAAAAGCGGTAAAGGGGATCTCTAAAAATTGGCGTCCCCGCAATTTCCGTGTGAAGAGTGCCCCTCAAAAGGCCCGGTATTACTATGCCCGCGCCCTTCATCTCAATGAAAATGTGGACAAAGCGATTGAAGCCTACAAAGCCTTCCGTGAAGAGGTTGGAGAGAAGCATTTCCTATACCCGGATGCGGGACGGCAGATCGAGTTGTGCAAAAATGCAAAGGACCTCATGCAGGATCCGATGGATTTGACGGTGCAGAACCTGGGGGATAGTGTGAACAGCCCTTATCCGGACTACAGTCCCGTCCTTTCCATCGATGAGAACATTCTCTATTTTACGTCCCGGAGACCTCCGGAAAAAGGCGATCCCACCATCAATGATGACGGCCTTCCGGCAGAAAAGATCTATGTTTCCTATAAAGAAAAGGGGGAATGGGGGACCCCCGAAAGGTTG
>CAYVSK010000026.1:0-14694 GCA_964453635.1 uncultured Weeksellaceae bacterium
AACGGGACAGACAAAGTGGTCCGGGATCCCATCAAAAAGGTTTCTCAGGAGGGTGCTTCCGGATTTGTGGGGGCCGAGAATGAAGACCGGCTGAAACGCCATTTTCAGGCTTCTTCGAGGAGGCGTTTCATGCGCCGGACATTGTAATACACATCGTTCTCCATGGGATCCGGGATAAGCCCTGCATCAAAAGCCTCCACAAGATCCCGGATCGCATCCTTTATAGTATGCTGGGGAACAAAGCCCAATTCATTCCGGATCTTCTCGGAAGAGATGTGATAGGAGCGCTGATCGTCACTGGGCGTGGTCTCGATCGCCACGGAAGGACCCACCACATCTTTGACCATTTGGGCAATGTCCTTCACTTTGTAGTTCTCGTATCCAGCATTATAGACCCCACCGGCCACCCGACCTTTAGGGAGCTCCAAAGCCATCCTGTAAACCTCTGCCATATCCTGTATATGGATATTGGGGCGCTTTTGCTCCCCACCGAATACCGTGATCTTCCCGTTGTTGACGGCATGGTTCGTTAACAGGTTCACGGTCAGGTCTAGCCGGAGTCGCGGAGAATAACCGCATACCGTGGCCGGCCGGATGACGAGCGTGGTGAATCCCGGATCTTCGTAGCGCTGAAGGATCCTTTCGCATTCCACTTTAAAGCGGGAGTAATCCGTCAGGGGCTCGAGCTCCATCCCTTCATGCACATCCGGTTCATCTTTAATGCCGTACACGCTGGATGAAGAAGCATAGATAAAACGCTGGACCCCGGCTTCTTTGGCCACTTTGACCATGGGCTCAAAGGGATCTAGGTTCACGGAGCGCCCCAGTTCCGGATCGAGCTCGAAGCTCGGATCGTTGGAGATACAGGCCAAGTGGATCACGGCATCGTGACCGGGAACGGTCCTCTCCAAAAGTTCTTTGTCACGGATATCCCCTTTGATGGCATTCAGTCCTTCGTGGTCGGGTAGAACATCCGCCCCGTAGAGCATCCAATCCAACACGGTCACCTCGTAACCCTGATCAAGAAGCTTCGGAACGAGCACGGCGCCCACATAACCAGCGCCTCCTGTTATAAAGATCTTTTTCATAGAAACAGCTAAGATGGCAAAGTTAACGTTCTCCGAGCGCGCACGGTCGGATCAGAGGATCGCTTATCGATCCAGTCTGATCCAATTGCTTCCCTTTCGGATGATCTCCATGCTTTCGGGGCCTTTGTGCAGGATCAGATCGATCACGCTCATATAGGGATGAAAGCTTTGAAAGACCTGTTCATAAGCGGGATGGGTATAATCCTGCTTCCACAGGCTGATTCCTTTCTCTCTGAACACCACGGGATCGTACAATCCTACCTCAACCCCCTTTTTGAAGTTGTAAAAATCGGTGGCGCCCAAATGCTCTACGAAGTACAGGGTCTTGTCCTGGGCCGTGCCCTCAATCTCTTCACGGATCCGTGATGCATATCGGATCTCGAGGTCGATCCCCAGATATTGGGCGAGCTCCCGAATGATACGGGTGTTGTAGCTCGAAAGGAGCTCTTCATCGGTCCTCGGCACCAATAGGTCCCGGACCCATTCTCCCAGGTCGCGAAAATAAGGCGCATGACCATAGTTGGTCCGGATCTTGTTCCAGTGATCCACCCACCAGGCTTTATCCTTGTCCAAGTGGGCCCTGCATATCGGGTCCTTTTGGGAGGCTCCTTTCAAAGGGACGGTAAGCCAGACCTCTTTCTCCTCCAACGTACAGATCTTGTTCCGGACGATGAAGGTCCTTTTGCTGGCCTGAACATTGTCCATTGATACCCAGGTATCGACCTTGTCGAGCAAATCGAAGAAGCCCATCCAGGGAAGGAAATTGGGTTGGGTGACTGCTATTTTATGAGGCGTCCTTGAAGGCATTCAATTCCACGAGGTCCATTTTCTGAAATTTGGCGACCGCCTGTTGGATGGCCGCCCCCCGGGCAGGATCGGGATCCTCCTTTTTTCCCGTTCGGATCACCCGCCCGATCCCTTCCTGGTTCCGCATACTCAGATCCATTCGATCCCCAAGCCCTGTCAAGGCCCTTTCGGGATCGGCCTTCAGATCCTCGTATTCAACGTGATCCTTATCCGCATCCCCGATCTTCTCCAGTCCTTCCTCGATGGAGCGAAGCACGTAAAAATATTGGAACGCCACTTGCTCGACCGGGCTTCGTTTTAAAAGGCGCTCATAACCTGCTGGCCGAATGCTCCACCAAAGATCCTCCCGGCCGTATCGATCCACTCTTGCCTTTAGGATGGAACGGATCGTTTCTTCCGGATCCCGCTCGATATGAAGAAAACTGGCCGAGGGGATCCGCGCTTTCACCCATTCGATCTTGTGATCGATGTAATTCAGGTTCTTCAGCACAAAAGGGGCCTGAATATATCCTGCCAAGGCCTCTAGCTCTTCCCTGATCCGTTCCCATGGGATCATTTGGAGTTCATATTCGCTCAATTCATCGTGTTCGCGATGCTTCATCCAATACTGCCAGAAATATCCGAACTCATGGGGGGCATCCTCTCCGGTGGTCTGACCAAGAAAGGAATGGGCTTTTCCTTCTGAGGTCTCTCTCCCCTTCTGTTCCTCCATCCATCGCTTTAACGCGTAGACCGGCGCCATCCATAACCCTGCCATCCGATTGCTGATATAGCCGACCCGGAAATGGCGGGCCATCAACTGATACAGAAGAGTGGTTCCAGAACGTGGGACCCCGACGATGAAGATCAGGGGCCTTTCTTCATCCCGATACCGCCTGATCAGCTCATGTTCATAGGAAAACCGATAATATCGGTTCTTGTAGAATTTTAATACATCTTTTAAAAGGGAACGCTTGCCGGTCCGCCTGTACTTATTCTCCGCCAGGATCGGTTTGTAGAATGTTAAGATGTTGCTGCCCTCCATATGGTTCGATCGGTCCTTCCTATGACAAGAAGTCCCATTGTCAGTTCCGGGGACCGGTCAATCCCAGCACCCGCTCATAAAAATCCCGGAGTCTTCCGGCATTCTTCGACAGGGAAAATTTCGTCCGGGCCCTGATCACTTCCTGATCCATTCTTTCTTTATCCACGGACTCCAGGCGCTCCTGAAGGCGGGAATAGTCATCCCGGTTCATGGTGATGCCGATGCCCTCCGCTTCAATGAGCGGCCGGCCCCCTTCATTGTGATCCCCGACGATAATAGGTAGACCCGCCTCGAGATAGGAGAACATTTTGTTGCCAATGGCCACTTTTTGTTTGGCCCGGATCACCCGTTTCTCAAGGGTAGGCTCGTGCCACCACAATCCCCAATCGTATTGGGCGATCTCCCGGTGGATCGTTTTGTAAGGAACGGGGTCGTGGAGATGAAAATGCTCAAGTTCCCGGTCCAGAGCCTGATACCGGTCGCTGGTCTTATTCAGATACGGATTGCTGTATATATGAAAATGCACCCCCTGTCTGTCCAGCTCGTAGGCCAGCGGGATGTAATTGATATATCGTTTTTTCGGTGATTCCGAGACCAAGCCGGTGTATACGATATGGGTTTTGCCGTCCTTTTGGGATAGCCGCGTGACCTCATCGGGACTCGCGAAAAGGTCCGCATCGCAGTGATCGAACCAGCGAATCTCGGGACAATGTACCGCATAGCCATGGTCCCGGTAATATTGGAGCTCGTATTCCGGTCCCTTATGGCAGATCCCGGCCACGTGCTCAAAACAGAACCGCTCCTGTTCCCGGGTTCTCCGGTCCAGATTCTCGATACCCGCGGATATCCCAGAGAAATCCGCCCCATCGCTCATCACCACAGGAATATTGAATTGCTTCAGGAGAAACTGAATGTGGTCATAAGGTTCGCAAAAAGCGTGGATAAGGTCGGGGCTGACCTTTTCTACAAGTTGCCCCAAGCGGGAAAATTTGGGATTGAACCGGTCATCGAGGACCTTGCTGTATTTGTAACGAGCCAACGGGGTCTTCTTCTTGAAAAAGAGCACTTCATCAAAGACCCCGTCCAAAAGCTCGGGATCGTAAAATGCCTCCTCGCAAATCAGGACCAACCGATAGTTACCGAGTGAACGCAAGGCCTTGGCGATCTTGTAAGGACGGATCCTTGACCGTCGTGGGACGAACGCTATGGTGGGCTTTTCAGCCATCTTTTCCTCCTCCCGTTAAATGGATATCCGCCCTTTCATCCACCCAAACCAGAAAGTCCCTCAATTCCTGTTCATTACCAAAGGTCTTGGTATGTCCGATCGCGACCAGGGGGATGTGACCCTCACGATCCCGGTAACGCTGTATCGCCCGTTCCGCCATGAACTTCATTTCCTCAAAGGTGGTACCATCGGTAAAATTGAAGGTCCGGTATCCGGACCGAAATGCATTAGAAAGCTTTTTGAGCTTAGCCCCTGCTCCGCTCTTCCCAGAACCGAAAGCCGGGGACCCCGAACACCCTTCCGGCTTCAGCGGGACCTTTTTCCTAGCCTTGAGAAGCGTCAATCGACCGTTCATCCAACCCGATAATGGCTCGGTGAAAATGGGGTACTCCTCAATGCCACCCTGTTCATCAGGTTCCTGCACGTTTCTCCCGACCGTCCAGTGTGGCAAGGCCCATGGAGCCCCGGTGAAATCGTAAACGGTCGGGGCCGCTTCCAGCTTCTTCCCCGGCATCACCGTCGAATCCCAGGCGAACCCGTTCTCTTCCATGGCCTCCAGGACTTTTTCCTCCGGTTGAATGCCCCAGGCACCGGCCCGGAATCCTTCACACCGGTAAGCGGGGTTTTCCTTTTGCAACAAGGCGACCAGGGTTTCCTTGCCCCGCCTAAAGAGTTCGTACAAAGGCCGTTCACCACCCTCTTCCCAGTACTTTTCAACTTCCGGTAGCCGCCACATCCGGTAATCGAGCTCCCACCGATCCGGACCATGATACGTATAATGCAACCACTGGGGATGGAAATGCAATTGGACCTGATGTCCGCGACGAACGATCCCCTTCACATGTTCCTCCAAACGATCGGCCGGTCGTTCCGCCCCGGTTCCACCCTTGTCCTGAAGGTCCTTGAAAGCCCAATACATGCAAACATCGAAGAAAAAGGTCAACTTGCCCCGGTGCTTCTCACAAATGTCCATCATCCTTTCAGCGGGGCGGATCATGCAATGCTCAAGCGAACCAGAGCCATCACCGAAGAGCTCGTGATCGCAGGTAAGATGAAGGTCGATCACGGCCATTCACACCAGCTTTGCACTTTGCCGATAAGCTTTCAGGGCGAACGCTTTTTCACACAACCAAAGGGGCAAGCTCGTCCAGGCCCGGACCCAACTCAGTCCATGGCCATTCGGTGCGTAGCCGGTTTCGAGCATTTCATCCCGCAAGGCCCCTTCGATCAAACGGACCCGACCGGCACTCAATTCCTCCTTCCATCTTCCGATCTTCGCTTTTTGAAGGGGTTTTAGGACCTCCCCTTTCCACTTGCGTTCCGCTCCGTGGACCAGCTGTTCAGCATCCTCCTGATAGCGTAACATATCCGTTGAATACTCCATCCCGACTCGTTCACACACCCGTGTGAGCGTATTTTCCGGCGCCCTGACCAGGTCTTCGTAAAAAAGTTCGATGTAGCGGTCCCCGAAAAAAGCCGGTCCTTCTCTTCTGGCTTTACCAAGATGAGCACGGTGTTCGCAGATATGGGCCAACAATGGGCGGCCTTTTCCCCAATCCGAACGCACCCTGCTCAGCATCACATCGCGGGGATCCCGGATGATGTGGAGCACATATGCATCCGGGAAGGCCTTTCGGATCTGAGGCAGGTATTCGATGTTCAGGGGATCCTTGTCTCCAGCATGCCTTTTATCCGCTCTCCGGACATAAGCAGCGAGGAGGTTCCGGAATTGTTCGACCGGGTCGTTCCCATCTTTTAGGGCATCCGCGAACGCATCCCCGGGAAGCTGCAAACGCTTCAGGTCCGGGTCTTCCTTTTGCCGAGCCCGAAGCGCATCATCGAGTCTGCACTTTCCGGCGAACCAGGGAACGATATATTTCTTAATGAAATGGGTCTCGGGGGTAAAAGCGATATCGGGATGAGCGTTCAGCATGCTTTGGAGAAGGGTCGTTCCCGACCGTCCCACCCCGACTATGAAGAGCATTTTTTCCATCATTCAGGCCCGGCGGATGAGATCTGACATCAGTCCACCACCTCGTAATCGACGTAATCCCCATCATCATCGTCATCATTGCGACGACTCCGCTTTTTATCCCGCTCCTTGTTCTTTTTTCGTTTTCCCTTGATGGTCACCTCCCCCTCTTCCTCATCGTCATCGCGATCATCCTCCATACCCCAGTTCTGAAACTCCTGCATCCGGTCCTGCATCTTCTTGTTCATGTGCTTGAGGAAACGGCGAAAGATGAAACGGGTCAGGACCCGGATCAAAAAGATCACCAAGGCCGCTATCAGGATAAAGCGCAGAACACCAATGAGGCCAAGCTGAACAGTTTCGATGGTCAATGATCCTTCCAAACACTTCCTTTGAACAGGACAAGCATGGGGAGATGACCGGTATCCATCACTTAGACCCCCCTTGTCCCTTATTTGCTAAGGTAAAGATTCCGTTCCGCATACACTTCCCTGAAGAAGGGATCTTTCAGGTTATCGATGAAACGGATGGCTTCGCCGGTGGATTTCATCTCGGGACCGAGTTCCTTGTTCACATCGGGGAACTTGTCGAAGGAATAGACCGGTATTTTGATCGCATAACCCTCTACGCGGGGTTTGAAATCAAAATCCCGCACCTTGTTGTGCCCGAGCATGATCTTTGTAGCGTAGTTCACATAGGGTTCCCCGTAGGATTTGGCAATGAAGGGGACCGTTCGCGAGGCCCTTGGATTGGCCTCGATCACATAGACCACTTCATCTTTGACGGCGAACTGGATATTGAGGAGCCCCACGGTCTCGAGCTCGACCGCGATCTTTTGGGCAATATCCTGGATCTGCCTGAACACATCATCACTGAGGTCAAAAGCAGGCAGAACAGCATAAGAATCTCCCGAGTGGATACCGGCTGGTTCGATGTGCTCCATGGTCCCGATCACGTAAGTGTCCTTCCCATCCGAGATCGCATCCGCCTCGGCCTCGATCGCATCACCGAGGAACTGATCGAGCAGGATCTTGTTGTCCGGCATGTCCCTTAGAATGTCCACCACATGGTGTTCGAGGTCCTCCTCGTTGATCACGATCTTCATCTTCTGGCCACCGAGCACGTAGGATGGCCGCACAAGCAAGGGGAAACCGAGCTCCCGACCCAGGCTCAATGCTTGTTCGGCATTCTCAACGACCCCGTAGCGAGGATACGGAATGTTGTTCCGCTCCAAGAGGTCCGAGAAACTTCCGCGATCCTCCGCAAGATCGAGCGCCTTATAACTGGTCCCCACCACTTTGATGCCATAGCGGTCGAGCTTTTCGGCAAGCTTGAGGGCTGTCTGACCCCCGAGCTGGACGATCACACCTTCGGGCTGCTCGTGGAGGATGATCTCGTAGATGTGTTCCCAAAAGACCGGCTCGAAATAGAGTTTATCGGCGGTATCGAAGTCAGTGGAGACGGTCTCGGGATTGCAGTTGATCATGATGGTCTCATAACCGCACTCCTTGGCAGCCAGAACCCCGTGAACGCAACAGTAATCGAACTCGATCCCCTGCCCGATCCGGTTCGGGCCCGACCCCAAGACCACGATCTTTTTCCGGTCACTCGGGATGGATTCGTTCTCGTCCTCGAAAGTGGAGTAATAATACGGCGTCTCAGCCTGGAATTCTGCTGCACAGGTATCCACCAACTTATAGACCCGTCTTATATTTTCTTCCTGGCGCTTACTGAAGACCTCACTTTCAAGACGACCTACCAAGTGGGCGATCTGGCGGTCCGCATAGCCTTTCCGCTTGGCCTCATATAGGAGTTCCCGGGGAAGACTTTCGAGCGTGTGTTCCCCGATCGCGGTCTCGATGTGGATGAGCTCCTCGATCTGTTTTAGGAACCAAATATCGATCCAGGTCTTGTCCTGGATGGTCCGGAAGGGAATGCCCAGTTTAATGGCATCGTAAATATGGAAGAGGCGGTTCCAGCTCGGATGTTCCAAGCTTTCCAGGATCTTCTCCTGGTCCCGGAGCTCCTTGTTGTCCGCGCCCATCCCGTTCCGGTTGATCTCGAGGGACTGACAAGCCTTTTGCAAAGCTTCCTGGAAGGAACGCCCGATCCCCATGACCTCTCCGACGGATTTCATTTGCATACCGAGCTCCCGGTTGGCATCGTGGAATTTGTCGAAATTCCAGCGCGGTATCTTCACGATCACGTAATCGAGGGTGGGCTCGAAATATGCCGAGGTGTTCCGGGTGATCTGATTCTGAAGCTCATCGAGGTGATAACCGAGCGCCAGCTTGGCCGCGATCTTGGCGATCGGATATCCCGTTGCCTTGGATGCCAGAGCCGACGACCGCGATACGCGGGGATTGATCTCCACCCCGTAGATCTCTTCCTGCTCATCGGGGCTTACAGCGAACTGCACATTGCATCCTCCGGCGAAATCCCCGATCGCCCGCATCATTTTGATAGCCATATCACGCATCCGCTGATACGTCTTATCGGAGAGGGTCATGCAGGGAGCCACGGTAATGGAATCCCCAGTATGGACCCCCATGGGATCCATGTTCTCAATGGAACAGATGATCACCACATTGTCGTTGGAGTCGCGAAGCAACTCGAGTTCGTACTCGTTCCAACCGGTGATGGCCTTATCAATGATCACCTCATGGATCGGGGACGTATGTAATCCCCGGGTCAGCAATTCCTCGAAATCTTCCTGGGTATGGACAAAGGATGCCCCGGACCCCCCAAGTGTATAGGAGGCCCGGATCACGAGCGGATACCCCAGCTCCTGGGCCACCTCCTTGCCTTCAAGAAAAGAACGGACCGTCCTCGAAGGCGCCGTCGGAACACCGATCCGGTCCATCAATTGGCCGAATTCCTGTCGATCTTCGGTGATGTTGATGGCATCGATGTCCACCCCGATGAGCTGAACATTATGGTCCTTCCAAAGACCGATCTTGTCGCATTCGATACAAAGATTCAGGGCCGTCTGACCGCCCACGGTGGGAAGGACCGCATCGATCTCATGAGCATTGAGGATCTCCTCGATGGATCCCGTGGTAAGGGGCCGGAGGTAGACGTTATCCGCCATGACCGGGTCGGTCATGATGGTTGCGGGATTGGAATTGATCAAGGTGACCTCCAAGCCCTCTTCCTGTAAGGAACGGGCTGCCTGGGACCCTGAATAGTCGAACTCGCAAGCCTGGCCGATCACAATGGGGCCGCTCCCGATGATCAGAACGGAACGAATGGAGTCATCTCTGGGCATCACACAAAATTTCCTGAGGGGATCGTGGGATCCTGTTTACTTTGCCGCGAATTTAGTGACAAGAATGGATCGCCCTCCTCCTCAGCAAAACCCTTCACCCGCTACGGAGGCGGTCCATGCCCCCGTGGAAAGAAGAACATTCGCCTGGAATGACCTAACCGCTGAATTCATTCGTTTTGGGAAAGGGCCGAATATTGCTCTCTGCTTCCCGGGGCATGGAAGAGGAGGCGAAGATTTTTTGGTATTTGAACCCGCCTTTGGGACCATCTTTACTTTTTACGCGGTCAACCTTTTCCATCATGGTGGATCCACTTTTCCTTCCCATCGGGTGACGGATGCTCCACTGGAAAAGGATGAGATGAGCGCTTTCTTCCAAGCCCTTTTGGATGAGGAAGGGATCCGGACGGCCACGCTAATGGGGTACAGTCTGGGGGGAAAGATCGCCCTTTCTCTGTTGGAAAGCCTGCCCGATCGTTTTCCCAACGCCTACTTCTTTGCCACGGATGGGCTCAAGACCTCCATTTTTTATACGTTCGCCAGCAGGACCCGTCTCGGCAGATCCCTTTACCGCCTATTCATCGACCATCCGGGTCCCCTGATCGGAACGATCCATTTCCTTAGGGCCATTGGGATACTCAGCGAAAAGATGCGCAAGTTCCTCCTTTTTCACCTGGAATCCCGCAAAGAACGTCAATTCGTTTACGACGTCTGGTCCACATTCCGTAATATTCGGCCGGATCTGGCCTCGATCCGGCATTCGATGGACCACTACGGCCTTGAACTTCACTTTTTTTTCGGCCGTTATGACCCCGTGATCAAGCCGCACCTGGCCAAAAGGTTACTGAGCGAGTCTGAATACCAAAAGCAGGTTCACGTCCTCCAGGCGGGTCACGAGTTATTGGACGAGCGGGCAGTAAAAGCATTAAAAGGGGTGGTTACTGGTTCTCGGTGATCAATTTGGCGGTTGGTAAAGTCCTCGGTCTCTCATTCCATCCAGGTAAGTGATATATGACCAACAAACGAAAATTTGAGATGACAGGCTCGGGCCTACAAGTCATAAATGATCCCCATTTTCGTAAAATACAAATCCTTTTATGGAAGAACTGAACGACCTGATAACGTTCGAATTCTATTTTCAGAAGACCGAGTTGGTCGTCACCTTTCTGGTGGTCCTCTTGGGTATAACTTTCGGGAACTTTCGGATCAAGGGAGTTGGTTTCGGGGCAAGTGGCGTTTTGATCATCGCCATGGTCTTTGGCTATTTATATCAATTCGAACCCGTTCCCATTCTTCAGGACCTCGGCATTGTACTCTTTCTTTTATGTGTGGGGCTCGAGGCAGGTCCAAGTTTTTTCCGCGCGTTCAAAAAACACGGCAAGCGCTTTATTTCCAATGTGCTTGTGCTTTTGGCCATAGCCGGGGTAAACACCGTAGGGATCATTTACCTCGCCGACATACCTGTCGGCATTGGTCTGGGGATGTTCGGTGGCTCCTTTACATCCAGTACAGCACTCGTGAGTGCCATGCAGTTCAGCCCTGAGAACGATGTCATTTTTGGCTACGGGGTGGCTTATCCCTTTGGCCTCCTCGGAGTCATCCTTTTTATCAGTGTGGCCATGCGAATCCTTCGGAAACGAATGGAGGAAGAGGCAAGATCCTACTCCCAGATGGTCGCCAAACTATACAAGATCAGTTCCGATCAATTCAACGGCCAGATGATCAAAGAGATCTCCGAGGTCCAAGACAACAACGTCGTCATCTCTGGGATATTGAGGGAACTCTCTTTGCGTACAGCCAGCGGGACCACGGCCCTTTTCAAGGGAGACATCATCCGTTTGGAAGGTTTTCAAAAGGATGTTAAACGGGTGGGGGAAATGTTGGGGGAAGAGATCCACGAAACTTTCGAGGACAACCCAGAGTTAGATTCCCGTTCGATCGTTGTTGAAAACAAGGCCGTCATTAATCGTTCCTTAAGCGACCTCGGGATTCGCTTACGTTTCAATGTCTCCCTTACTCGTGTCATTCGCGCGAATCTTGAGTTCGTTCCCCGCTACGATCAGGTACTTGAGTACGGGGATGTGGTCGTGGCCGTGGGATCCCCCTATCAACTCGATCAGCTGGAGATGTTCCTCGGTCATGAACATCAGACCGTCCAACGGCGTGTTGACATCCGTTCACTTGCAGCAACACTTTTTCTGGCTTTTTTCATCGGTGGGATCATCATTCCCATTCCCGTGATCGGTAATTTTTCTCTGGGGCTTGCGGGGGGTGGCCTGATCGCCGGCCTGATTTTCGGTCATTATGGACAGATCGGCAAATTCATAGGACGTTTTCCGCGGAATGCAACGGAGGTACTCAAAGAACTCGGTTTGGCCCTTTTCTTCGTTCAGGTAGGCTTTGATACCGGACAAAGTTTTGTGGAGTCCCTGGACATCAATGCGATCTACTACGCTATCTACGCTGTGCTTTTCGCGGTCATCCCCATGGCGATCAGTTTTTTCGTGGGACACTACCTCATCAAGATCCCGATCAGTGAATGCTTCGGGGTCATCTGTGGGGGGATGACCTTTACACCCGGACTGGATATAATCCGGGAAAGGGATGATTCAGAACGTCCCGTTGTCGCCTACTCTTCTGTCTATCCCGTTTCCCTGATCCTGATCATCCTCCTGGTTCAGGGAATGCATTTGACCCTTATGGCGCTTGGGACGGGTCAGTAAAGACCAAAGACGATCACTCAAACCGGTTGAAAACACTTTCCTCTTGCATCTGCCCCTCCACCTCTTCAACCTCCTTGGGAACCCCATTGGAGAGGTTCTCAGGCCCATCGTCGGTGACCAGGATATCATCCTCGATCCGCACACCGATATCCCACCACCTTTCGTTACAATCGGAACCTGCGGGAATATAGATGCCAGGTTCGACGGTGAGCACATTACCGCTTTCCAATGATCCATGAGGCCCGGGATCGTGAACATCCAACCCCATGTAATGGGAAGTACCGTGCATGAAATATTGCCGAACCTCGCTTCTGCCATCAATGATGCCCAATTCCTGCATTCCGTTGGAAATGATGGACCTGGCCTTTGAATGAGGGGCCCAGAACTTTTTTCCGGGTTGACATGCTTCGATAGCGGCCTTCTGTGCCCGGAGCACCAATTCATAGATCGCTCGCTGTTCATCAGAGAAGGTGTCATTCACCGGTAAAGTACGGGTAACGTCAGCGGTATAACCCCGGAACTCCCCGCCTACGTCCACGACCACGAGCTCATTCGTATCCATCCGGTCGCGATTATCTGTGTAATGAAGAATACAAGAATTCTCACCACTTCCGACGATGGAAGGGAAACCAGGCCCCTTACAGCCCTTCTTTTGAAACCAATATTCCACGATGGCCTCCGCCTCATATTCCATCATACCCGACTCCATAGCCCGCATCAAATGGTTATGGGCCTCGGAAGTGATACGGCAGGCCTGCTTCAGCAAACGGATCTCCCGGCTGGTCTTGACCGCCCTTAAAGCATTCATCCAGCGCCTCAGATCGGCCTCTTCGCGACGAGCCTCCATTTCATCGGTCTTATCACGGAAATGCGCAATAAGGCTGGCGAGGTCACCCCGGTCCCGGGTGTCATCGCGGAGGTCTTCGTGCAACGAACTATGATGGATAGAATTGAAACGGTCGAACCCGATCTTCCGGTCCACGAATGTCTTCGTATGGAAAACGGAATTGAAGCCCAATATTTCCCGAGCCTTTTTCTTTCCAAAGCGTTCCCCTTCCCACTGGCCCATCATACCTCCTTCACTCGATTTCAGGAAAAGGAGCTCATCGCTTCGTTCCCCGAGCACCTCGACCGTATCCTTGAAGATGAGCAACAAAGCATGAGGGTCGGTCAGGCCGGATAGATAAAAGAGATCCCGGTCCGGATGATAGGGATAGTCCACATCTTTTGAACGATTGCGGACCGGGCTGGCAAAGAAACAGGCCACGGAGCTGTCCGGCATTCGTTGGCGCAGGGCCTCCCTTCGGCCCCTGTGGAATTCCTTACCTAGCCCGCTTTCAGGAAGTTCCCGAAGCACCTCTTCAGCTTCGGGGAAACTTGCACTATCTTCCTTATTCTGCCCCTTTGTGGGGCCCATAAGAAAGAAAAGAAAAAAGGCGAGCAGCCTCCCGCGTGTCAGTAGTGAAGAGAGAGAAGACCTAAAAACGCTTCGGGGGGTCAATGAAAGCGTTCTTCCGGTACGGGTATCAATACCTTGCCCCGTTTCGGCCGACTCTATCATAGTACCGGGATCAAACCGCTAAAAGAAAGACCGGAAAAGGCCAATGAGCTTCCATGGGCCTTACTTGAGGTACCCTTTTTCCCGGGCTTCTTGAATGCATGGACCGACGCCTTTCTTGTCGATCATCTTCAATCCTTTCCGGGAGACTTTAAGTTTCACGTAACGCCCTTCTTCAGGCACGTAGAAACGTTTTACCTGGAGATTGGGGAGATAGCGCCTTTTCGTCTTTTTGGCAGAGAAAGATACGTGATTACCGACCAGGGGACGCTTCCCGGTTATCTGACAAAAGTTGGCCATTGTTCAAAGCTTTGAATGATCCGAAACGGAGTGCAAATAACGGGAATCTTCCGGATCGAAGCAACAACCTTCACTCCTTTTCCATCTTCACGCTGAGGACAGGCCTTTCAGAGTGGTTGGCCACATTCTCGGCCAAACTTCCGTTGACCATATGAGAAAAACCGGAACGGCCGTGGGTCTCGAGCGCGATCACATCCGCGCCGACCTCATCGCTGAAAGACAGGATCCCTTGTTCCACCGTCTCGTCATTGTAAATGTTCATCGTGTAATCGGTCAAACCGAAATGCCTCGCGAACTCCCTCATCAAGGGATAACTTTCCGAGCTCCGCTCGAAATTGTTCGGCGTATTGACCTTCAGAAGATAAATGTGGGCTTTGAAAAGCTCAGCCAGCTTATCGATCTTCTTGAATCGTCCGTAGACTTCCGGATTGAAATCAGAGGCAAAGACAAAGGTCTCAACATCCTCCACTTTAAAAGCATTTTTCACGGTCAAGACCGGAACATCAGATTTCCGGATCACGCGTTCGGTATTGCTCCCCATGAAGACCTCCTTCAATCCACTGGCCCCATGGGTCCCCATAATGATCAGGTCCATTTCCTTTTCCCTGGCCTGCTTAACGATGTTCTCGTAAGTGCGCTCGAACTGGATGGCCTCCACGGCGTTCACGCCCTTCATGAAGTCCTTTTTGAACAATTCCTCGAAACGCTTATGGACCTGTTTCATCATCAGGA